>DASSMG010000185.1:0-6798 GCA_035688995.1 Actinomycetota bacterium | reverse complement strand
CAGAGCTACCAGTTCCACGGCTCGGCGGCGGCTTTCCACGAGGACCAGCAACGGCTCAACGATCTCCATCGATGTGGGTGGGAGGGGCGCCTGGTGACGAAAGTCGATCTCGATCACCCCCGCCGCCTTCACGACGAGCTGGCGGAACGCCTCGGCGTCCGGCGTCTCTTTCCGCTCGGGGCGAAGTGACGCGAAGAAACGTTCGGAAAGTGAACGTTTTCTTGCAGAGGTTCGAGGCCCCGCCCGCGGCAGCTTCGAGGACCGGCCGCGGCGCCTTCGGGAGCGGTGGGGTGCGGCCTCTGTTCGGCTCCGGCTAGGCCCCTATAATGTCGCTCCACCCCGAGGTTCCGCCGCAGTCTCGGCGCGCTCGGGCCCCGATGGAGGAGCCATGGCAGAGATAAAGCTCGAAGTGAAAGTTCGTGAAGGCCGCGGCAAAGGAGCCGCTCGGCGAGCCCGCGCCGCGGGACTCGTCCCCGGCGTCATCTACGGCCGCGGCATGGAACCCGTCGCGGTCGAGGTCGACCGCCGCGCCTTCCTCACCGCCCTCAACAGCGATGCCGGTCTGAACACTCTGTTCGACCTCCGACTCGCCGGTAAAGAGATCCTCGCCCTCACGAAAGACCTCCAGCGCGACCCCGTCCGGGGTGCCGTGCTCCACGCCGATTTCATCCAGGTCGACCGCAAGCAGGAGGTCGAGGTTGAGGTCCCCGTACACGTCGTCGGCGAGGCCGCCGGCGTCAAAGAGGGCGGAGTTCTCGAGCAGCCGTTGTTCCACGTCACCGTGCGCTGCCCCGTCACCGACGTCCCCGAGGCAATCGAGGCCGATGTCACCGCTCTCAACCAGGGCGACAGCTTGCGGGTATCGGATCTGCAGGTTCCAGGTGGGTACGCGGTCCTCAACGATCCCGATTCTCCGGTCGTCACGATCGCGGCCCCCGTTTCGGAAGCCGAGCTCGAAGCGATGGAAGCTGCGGCCGGTATCGAGGCCGAGGCGCCCGAAGAGGCCGCGGAAGGCGAGCCCGGCGCGGACGAGCGCGCATCTGCGGAAGAGGAGCGCACCTCCGACGAGACCGAGCCCTCGGAAACGACCGGCAGCGAGTAGCCACGCCGGTCCGGTCCGGCGGTAACGATGTTCCGTAGGCACGCGTCCGGTGACGCTCGCTGGATCGTGTTCGGTCTCGGCAATCCCGGCCCCCGTTACGAGGGCACGCGTCACAATGCCGGAGCGCGAGTCGTCGAGACCCTTCTCGAACGAAGTGGGGGGCGGCTAAAGGCCCACAAGAGCGGCGCCCTGATAGCCGAGGTCGACGTCGGTGGTGACCGAGCGGTCCTCGCCCGGTCGACGGGCTACATGAACGACTCCGGGAACCCGGTCTCGAAGCTGATGCGCTGGTACAAGTCCCGCCCGGACCGGCTCATCGTCGTTCACGACGAGATCGACATCCCGTTCGGGGAGATCCGGATCAAGTCGAACGGCGGGACCGCGGGCCACAACGGCCTCAGATCGATCTCCGACCATCTCGGAACGAAGGAGTTCACGCGGGTGCGGTTCGGTGCATCCCGGCCCCGCCAGACGCGCGGGGCGGCGGATCACGTGCTGGCCGAGTTCAACGCGACCGAGCGCAAGGAGCTCCCGCACCTGCTCGAAGCGGCCGCCGATGCGGTCGAGATGATCATCTCGTACGGCGTCGAACGCGCGATGAACGAGGTGAATACCCGTAAGTAGGTCGCGCCTCTAGACTCTGGTCCTTGGCTTCACTGGCACCACTCCTGGACCTGCTGCCCGACGAGCGCCTCCAGGCGCTTCTGCGCGCGCGCTCGCCGATCACCGTCCCCGACGCAGCCCGGCCCTTCCTCCTCGCAGCCGCGGTTCGTCACCTCGGCAAGCCGGTCGTGGCGATCCTGTCCCGCCAGGACGAGGCCGAACATCTCGCGCGCGACGTGCATGCGTTCCTCGGCCGCGGCGGTGCCGATGTGTTCCCCGGTTGGGAGGTCCTGCCGGGTGAGCCCCTGTCCCCGTCGGTGGAGACGATGGGCCGGCGGCTCCATGTCCTGTCGCGACTTCGACGGGGCGAGGCATTCGTCGTCGCGACGACGTCGCAGGGCGTCACCCAGCTCGTCGCACCGCTGCGTGGCGACTCCGACATAGTCGATCTGAAGGTCGGTGTGTCCATCGACCTCGAAGAGATCACCGAGCGTCTCGTGTCGCTCGGTTACGAACGCAACTACATCGTCGAGCGCCGCGGCGAGTTCGCGATCCGCGGTGGCATCCTCGACGTCTTTCCCCCCGCGTCCGAGCGTCCGGTGCGCGCCGAGCTGTGGGGCGACGAGGTCAGCTCGCTGCGCCAGTTCGCTCTGGCGTCGCAGCGCTCTCTCGATCCCATCGACGCGGTGGAGATCTCACCGTCTCGCGAGCTACGCACCGATCCCGACACGCTCAGGCGTGCCGCGGAACTCACGGATCGCAACGACGATCCAGTTCTGGCTCAGCTCGCCGAAGGCGTGATCGAGGCGGGGGCCGAACGATTGCTCCCGTTACTCAGTGACGGCCTGCAGCCACTCACGCGTCTCGTTCCCGACGGGACGCCGATCGCGATCCTCGAACCGAAACGCGTCCAGGACCGCGCCGAGGAGGTCCTCGAGCAGGTGCGCGAATGGCAGGAGCTCTCGGGTGTGACCGAGCGCCACTACGCGCCGATCGACGAGGTGCTCGAGGGCAAGGACCTCACGTTGATCTCGAGCTTCGCCGACCCGAACTCGGAATCGTTGCCGGTCGAAACGTGGACCGCGGCCGCCGGCAAACCCGAGCTTGTGATCCAGCGCCTCGGGCAGCTCGTCGGCGACGGTTACCGCGCCGTGATCGCGGCGTCGCTGCCCGAAACCGCGCAGTCGATCCAACGCAATCTCCGGTCGTCGGGCCGAACCTTCGAGATCGCGCCGGGCGCACCGGGCCCCGACGGGCCCCCGGGGGGCTCGATCGTGGTTGCCGAGCTCGGGAAGGGTTTCGTCCTTCCGTGGGCTCGACTCGCGCTGGTGGCGGAGTCCGATCTCACCGGGCGCCGCTCCTCCGCGGCGCGGCGCCGCCTTCATGCGAAGCGACGAGAGACGTCCGGGCCCCTCGATCTCGCCGAGGGTGATCTCGTCGTGCACGAGATCCACGGGATCGGGCGCTACGTCGGGATGGTCGATCGCGAGCTACTCGGGGTTCACCGCGAGTACCTCGTGCTCGAGTACGCGAAGGGCGATCGTCTCTACGTCCCCAGCGATCAGGTCGACCTCGTCACGAAGTACATCGGTGGGGAAGCGCCCAAGTTGCATCGGCTCGGCTCGTCCGAGTGGTCGAAGACGAAGAGTCGCGTCCGTCGCAAGGCGCGCGAGATCGCGGCCGAGCTGGTCGAGCTCTATTCCAAACGTCTGAAGGCGCCGGGGTACGCGTTCGGTCCCGATACTCCGTGGCAGCGGGAGCTCGAGGACGCGTTCCCGTACGACGAGACCCCCGATCAACTCCGCGCGATCGACGAGGTCAAGGACGACATGGAGAAAGCCGTTCCGATGGATCGCCTCGTTTGCGGTGACGTCGGCTACGGGAAGACCGAGATCGCGGTCCGTGCCGCTTTCAAGGCGGTGGCGGCAGGCAAGCAGGTCTGCGTGTTGGTCCCGACCACGATCCTCGCCCAGCAACATCATGCGACGTTCTCCGAACGGTTCCGCAACTTCCCCGTGAGGGTCGAGATGCTGTCGCGTTTCCTCTCCGCCGCGGAAGCGAAGAAGGTCGTCGCCGACGTGAAGGCCGGAAAGGTCGATGTCGTCGTCGGAACCCATCGGTTGCTGCAGGCGGACGTCTCGTTCTCGGACCTCGGCCTCGTGATCGTCGATGAGGAACAACGCTTCGGCGTTTCCCAGAAAGAGAAGCTCAAGTCGTTGCGCGCCAGCGTCGACGTGCTGACGCTGACCGCGACTCCGATCCCCAGAACTCTCGAGATGGCGATGGCGGGGATCCGCGACATGTCGATCGTCGATACGCCGCCGGAGGACCGTCATCCGGTGATGACTTACGTGGGGGATTACGACGAGATCACGATCGCGTCGGCGGTGCGCCGCGAGCTTCTCCGCGACGGGCAGGTTTTCTACGTGCACCACCGCGTCAGCACCATCGAGCACGCTGCTCGGATCCTGCAGGACCTCGTTCCCGATGCGCGCATCGGTGTGGCGCACGGACAGATGGACGAGCACCAGCTCGAGCAGACGATGATCGATTTCGGCGACGCCAAGACGAACGTGTTGGTGTGCACCACGATCATCGAGTCGGGTCTCGACATACCGACGGTCAACACCTTGATCGTCGAACGCGCCGACCTACTGGGACTGTCTCAGATGTACCAGCTGCGCGGGCGCGTCGGACGGGCGCACGAGCGTGCTTACGCGTACCTCTTCTTCCCTCCCGAACGCTCGATAACGGAAGAGGCTCACGAACGACTGAAGACGATCGCCGAGCACACCGGTTTGGGTTCCGGGTTCCGCATCGCGATGCGCGACCTGGAGATCCGTGGCGCCGGGAACCTACTGGGGGCCGAGCAACACGGACACATAGAAGAGGTCGGGTTCGACCTGTACGTGAAGCTCATGTCCACAGCCGTCGACGAAGCCAAGGGTCTTGGATGGCGCGAGGACGGCGAGGTGCGCATCGATCTTCCACTAGACGCGTACATCCCGAAGGACTACATCGCCGACGAGAACCTGCGACTCGAGGCCTACCGGCGCATCGCTGCGGTGCGTGAGAAGGAGGACCTCGAGGAGGTGCGAGCGGAGCTGCTCGATCGTTACGGGGAACCGATGCCCCCGCCGGTCGAGGCTCTCTTCAAGGTGGCGACGCTGAGACGCACGATGATGGACGCGGGGATCATCGAAGCCGCGACGGTTGCCCGCAATCTCCGGATCCGTCCCATCGAGCTCGAGGACTCGCGTCAGGTGCGACTGAAGCGTTTGATCCCCAGCGCGGAGTGGCGAGCCGGCACGCAAACGTTGCTCGTTCCCGAACGCGTACTCCCGAAAGAAGGCGCGGTCGAGTGGGTGACCGATCTTCTCCAGCAGTTAACCTCGCCCGCATGAGAAAGAGCCTCGTTGTACTCGCGGTGATCGCCTTGTCGGCAACCGGTTGCGCAAGGCTCTTCGATCCTGCCGCAGCCGTCGTCAACGGAAGGAAGATCACCGTCGACGACGTCGGCGAAGGCCTCGACGAGTTCAAGAAAACGACGGAGTACCAGAGCCTCACCCAGCAAGGGGACCCTGAAGCCATCCAGCGCCAGTTCGAACAGGCCTATCTCAGCCAGCTGATCCGGCGAGCCGTGCTCGAGCCCGAGGCCGACAAGCTGGGAGTGGAAGTCACCGACCAGGACGTAACCGATCGACTCGACGAGATCAAGGCGAGCTTCGACACCCCGGAGGCTTTCCAGGAAGCACTAAAAGAACAAGGTCTCGACGAAGATCGCTTGCGGGTGCTGGTTCGGGACAACCTCCTGGAGGAGGCGGTCAAGGCCGAAGTGACGAAGTCCGCCGAGCCGACGGACGAACAACTCCAGTCCTATTACGACAAGCACAAGAGCGACTACACGCAGGTCAGGTCGCAGCACATCCTCGTCAAGAACAAGGAGCTGGCCGACGGGTTGTTCAACCAGTTGGAGGCTGCCCCCAAGAACACGGTCGACGAGCTGTTCAAGACCCTGGCAAAGGAGTACTCGGAAGACGCGGACACCGCCTCGAAGGCGGGCGACGTCGGATTCCATTCGCCCGGCGAGCTCGATCCGGCCTACGAGAATGCCGAGAAGGGCCTCGGAGTCGGGGATATCGCGCATCCCGTCAAGACCGACGGCGGCTTCGACATCATCCGCGTCACCGATCGGCGAGCCGCTCCCTTCACAGAAGTACGTGACGACATCGCGTCGCGCCTCAGCGACCAGGTCAAAGAAGAAGCGTTCACGAACTGGTTGAAGGACGCCTACGAGAGAGCCGACATCCGGATCAACTCCCGGTACGGTGAACTCGACGTCGAGTCACAACAGGTCGTCGACCCAACCGTTCAGAACATCCCCGGCGCGGAACGTTCCGCGTCACCACTTTCGACCTAGTGCCTGTCCTGGTCGTACCGGTCGCCGGCGAGGACGCGAGTTCGATCACGCTGGCCGAATGGGATGAACTGGCCGCACGTTCGGTCGTTTACTTCGAAGAAGCATCACATCCGCTTGCCGATCGTCTTCGCAACGCGGGCGTCGAGGTAGCCGCGCTCGAGGCCGGCGTCGATCTGCTCGATGGTGCGGATGCGGTCGTGGTCGACCCACGGTCCCCGCGGATCCTCGATCTCGCCCGGGGCGGTGCTCACATATCGACCGGGGTCTCGTCGACTCCCGACGGATTGAGCGCGGCTCACGGCGCTTACGTCGTGCGTCGCGCCGCCGAGTCTCTCGGCACTCTTGCGATCGTCATGGCGCGACTCCGAAGCGCGGACGGGTGTCCTTGGGATCGGGAACAGACGCACGCATCTCTGCAGGTTCATCTGGTCGAGGAGACCTACGAGGTGATCGACGCGATAGAACGCGATTCGGTGGGAGACGAACTCGCCGAAGAGCTCGGCGACGTATTGCTCCAGGTCGCATTCCATTCGCAGCTGGCCGCGGAGGACGGGCGGTTCGATCTCGTCGACGTGGCCGATCACATCGTTGCAAAGCTCCTCCGGCGGCATCCCCACGTCTTCGGCGAGACGGTCGTCGCGGACGCGGACGAAGTCGTTCGCAATTGGGAAGC
>DASSMG010000184.1:0-10110 GCA_035688995.1 Actinomycetota bacterium | reverse complement strand
AATGCCTTTAGTGGCGATAGGCCTCTCGGTGTCGTGTCGTCGGGAGCTTCCACTCGCACTCCAGTTGTTCCGCCCGGCCCGGGTCATATCGCACCTTCCGCACAAAATGCAAATCTAGGCAGAACCTGGGAAAGCCTGGCCATTCGGCGGGGATTGGGAGTGGTGGTTGGGGCTCGGGAAACTGCGGTGCACGCGGTGCAGGGTGCACCGGTTGCACCGCATGCACCGCATGCACCGCAAGGTTCGGAGAGACAACCCTTTTCATTGGACAGGACCCGGTCCCGGGGAGACGGCCCTTCGCAAAGGCGTCCCTCAGCGCGAGCAGTTGCTCACCCCCGCGCCGAGAGCGGGGTTCGTTCGAAAGGCTGCGGTGCCAATGGTGCGGTGGTGCAAGTTGCACCATTGCACCACCTGCACCGCAAGGTTTTGAGATGGACACCATTTCTCGCCAAGCTCAGTGAGGAGGGACGCCTTGCCGGGATGCCGGCCCCACGCCTAATCTCGGCTAGGCGCGCTGGCACCTCGGGCAATACGTGGTGCCTCGGCCCCCCAGGACGATCTTTCGCAACGGCGTCCGGCAGCGGGGACAAGGCTGACCCTCCTGCCCGTATGCGACGAGGAACGACGCGTTGCGACCGCTCTCTCCGTTGACCATCTGGAAGTCGCGAAAAGTGGTGCCCTCTCGCTCGATCGCGGCGGTCAAAACCTCGCGGATCGCCTGGTGCAGCAGATAGGCCCGGGAACGACCAACTCGCCGGGACTTCGGATGGATCCGAGCGAGCCACAGCGCCTCGTCGGCATAGATGTTGCCCACCCCGGCCACCGGACGCTGCGACAAGAGGAACGGTTTGATCGGCGCGGTGGTTCGCTCGAGCTCCCAGGCGAAGACGTCGGGATCGAACTCGTCGGACAGCGGCTCCGGACCGAGCATCGCAAGCGTCGGCAGCACGTCGTACACACCAGCATCGACGACGGCCATGCGTCCGAAGCGCCGGGGGTCCCTGAAGACCATCTGGCGACCGTCGTCGAGCCACAGCCGCGCCCGCACCCACGGATCCTCGTAATCGAAGCGGAAGGCGCCGGTCATCCCCAGATGCATGACGAGCTCCAGATCCGAATCGAGCGGGGCGATAAGGAACTTGCCGCGGCGCCCGACCGACTCGATCTTGTGGCCGGGCAGCTCCTCCATGCGATGGAACTCCCGGGGCATCGAGGGCAGTGGGTCGTACCAGACGTCCTCCACCGTCCGGGCCGACAGCTGCGGATCGAGCTGGCGTCTGACGGATTCGACCTCGGGAAGCTCCGGCATAACGCGAACCTAGCCGGGCCCCCGCCACATTAGGTTTCGCCGATGACCGAGGACGCCCGGCCTTACGCACCGGAGAAACTCCCGAGGAAACCCGACGTCACGCCCGACGACTTCTTCGCCGTCGACATCCGGGCCGGTCGGATCGTGAAGGTCGAGGACTTCCCCGAGGCTCGCAAGCCCGCATACAAGATCACCGCGGACTTCGGACCGGTGATCGGCGAGCTGACCACCAGCGCACAGGCGACCAACTACCCGATGGAAGCACTCGAGGGCCGGATGATCGTCGCCGCGATCAACCTCGGAGAGAAACGGATCGCCGGCTTCAAGAGTCAGTTCCTGACCCTCGGGAGCTACTCGCCGGAAGGAAAGGTCCTGCTGCTCGGGCTCGAGGACGAAGCCGAGCCGGGCGCGCCCATCGGATAACGCGACACGACCGGCAAACGACTAGATGGCAACGATCTTCACCGTTGGGCACGGCACACGAACGAGCGAAGAACTGATCGAGATCCTGAAAGGCGCGGGCGTTCGGCGACTCGTCGACGTTCGGCGGTTTCCTGGGTCGAGATGTAACCCGCAGTTCTCGCGCGAAGCCCTCGAAACAACGCTTCCCGATAAGGCGATCGGCTACGAGTGGCAGGGAGAGACGCTCGGCGGGCGCCGGTCACGGGCCGAGAAGTCACGACACCCTGCGCTACGCAACGATTCCTTCCGCGCCTACGCCGATCACATGGACGGCGCCGATTTCATCACCGCGCTCGACCAGCTGATCGCATCGGGCTCCGAAGTTCCTACCGCGGTGATGTGCGCGGAAACGTTGTGGTGGAGATGCCATCGCCGACTGATCGCGGATGCACTTCACCTGCGAGGGATCGACGTGGTCCATCTGCTCGGCGTCGGCAAGAGCGAGCCACACAAATCGACCCCCGAGATGCGCGCCGACGAACAGAACCGGCCCGTCTACGACGTCGGCGTGACGCAGGAGATCTTCTGAGCTACTTCCAGCGGAAACAGTTCGGCCACGCGCCGGGCCCTTGATCGGCGAGCACGCGCTCCGCGATCGCGATCTGTTGTTCCGGAGATGCCTGCCACGCGTAACGCGCGTAACGGCCTCCTCCGTAACCGAGCCACGTCGACGGCGCGAACTGAAGACCGCCGTCGTAGTAACCGTCGAGATGCCAGTTGCCACCGGACTCGCACTGAGCGATCGCGTACCAGTCGGCTTCGGTACCGGCGGGCGGCACGGGCGGCGCCACGATCGTCGCGGGCGGTGGCGACGAAACGACCTCCTCGGCCTGGGCGGCCAGTTCCGCATCGGCCGCCGCGATGTCGTCCTTGGCGGTGGCGATCTTGCCGGCGATCTCGGCCCGCAGACCCTCCATCTCGGTGACGGCCGACTGCAGCGAGGAACGTTGTGCGTCGAGATCGTCGAGACGGGCGTCCAGCTCGCGCCGGTCGGAAGCCAGGGACCCGAACACGTCGAGTCCGTGCTTGCCCGACGCTTCGAGATAACGAAGCTGATTCTCGAGCTCGGCGATCGTGCGGGCACTCATCAACGTTTCGAGCGCACCGCTCGACCCGCTCTTGTAGAGCTCGCGCGCCATCGTGACCGCACGGTCCTCCAGCCCCATCATGCGACGAGCGATCGTCTCGACCTGGGACTCGGTCGCATTCATCTGGGCCTGCACGGTGTCGAGTTGATCGCGCAGCTCGTTGTAGCGATCGATCGTCGGAACGAGCTCGTCGCGCAACTGCGTCAACCGATCCTGGGCGGAGTGGAGCTGCGCCTCCTGGGCGCGCGAAGCACCGGATGACGCCACGAGCGCCATCGCAACCGATGCGATCGCTGCTGCCACACGAAGTGGCTTCCGTGCCCGTAGGGGCATGTGAAGCAACACCCTCTCTTGGATAGCGGGCCGCCGCCGGGCGGCCGGGGCGGACCGATCAAGGGCCGCCGGGACCCCGGGAGCCTGCCCCACCCTTGGTTGCTTCGTCAAACGACCTGGATCTCCTGGCGCAAAATCCTTGGATCGAGCCCCCCAGGGCGACCTATCATCGGCGCCGATGGACAAAGACGCGTTGATCGACGCCCTGGGATCGTTCGCTCTGTTCGCCGATCTCTCCCGGCCCGAGCTCGAGGGCCTGGTCCACACCTTCGAGGAGGAATGGTTCGGCGAGGGCCAAACCGTCGTCCACCAGGGGTTCACCGGCACCGGCTTCTACGTGATCCTCGAGGGTGAAGCGTCGGTACGCATCGACGGCGAAGAGCGCGCCAAACTGTCCCGAGGTGATTTCTTCGGAGAGCTGTCGATCCTTCTCGACGAACCTCCGCTCGCCGATGTCGTTGCACTCGGCCCCATGCGCGCGCTCACGCTCGCGCGCGGCGCGCTCGACGAAGTGCTGGTGCAACATCCGCACGTCTGCCTGAGGATGCTCCAGGGAACGCTGCGGCGCTTGCGCAGCGCGTCGCGATGGCAACCGTAGACAAACCGTTCCCACCGGGGACCTATCCGGTGGTCGTCGTCGGATCGGGGCCGGGCGCGCTGCAGACGAGCTACACGCTGAGATCGCTCGGCGTCGAGCACGCCGTGATCTCGAGTGACGATCGCCCCGCCGGCATGTTCCAGCGGTTCCCGATCTTCCAACGCCTGATCTCGTGGTCGAAGCCGTACTCGCCGGTCGAACGTCACTCGCGGGCGTACGAGCGCTACGACTGGAACAGCCTCCTCGCCGACGAACCCGACAGCTGTGGGCTCGTGACGGATCAGATGGACGGCACCTCCTACTTCCCCGCACGCCAGGAGATGGAGGCCGGCATCGCGGCCTTCGCCGAGAAGACGAAGCTCACGATCCGCTACGGGTGCACGTGGGAATCGACCCGCAAGGACGGCGACGACTTCGTGCTGACGACCTCCGACGGCGAGTACCGATGCCGCATCCCGATCTTCGCGATCGGTATGGCGATGTCGTGGGTGCCGAACATCCCGGGGATCGATGAGGTCCCCCATTACGTGGACGTCAAGACACCGCGCGACTACGCCGGTAAGCGCGTGGCGATCATCGGCAAACGGAACTCGGGATTCGAGTTGGCCGACGGCTTACTCCCGTGGGCGCGACAGATCGTTCTGTTGTCACCGCGGCCGACCGGAGTTTCCGTGCTGACCCACTTCGTCGCGAGCGTCCGCGCGCGCTACCTGCAACCGTACGAAGATCACGTGCTCGGCGGCGGCAACTTCATCGTCGACGCGGCGATCGAACGGATCGAGCGAACGAGCGACGGCTGGCGCGTGCACGCCCAGGGAACGACGAAGCCCGGGCCCATGACCGTCGAAGCCGACGAAGTGATCGCCGCGACCGGATTCCAGGTTCCGATGCAGGATCTGCGCGACCTCGGCGTCGCGACGTTCATGCAGGACAGGTTCCCCGCGCTAACGCCGATGTGGGAGAGCGCGAGCGTTCCCGGCATCCACTTCGCCGGGACCACGACACAGGGAGCGGTCGGGCTACGCAAGTACGGCATCGGCAGCTCGAGTGCGGCGGTGCACGGTTTCCGTTACAACGCGCGCATCATGGCGCGGCACATCGCGGAGAAACATTTCGGGGTCACGATCGATCGCCCGAGCATCGCCCCCGAAGACATCGTCGAGAAACTGCTCGATGAGGCAACCCTTGCGCCGGAACTGTGGACCCAGAAGTCCTATCTATGCCGTGTCTTCGAATCGCGCGACGGCGGATTCGTAGATGGCGACGTTCTTCCACTGCAGGCATTCGTCGACGGGAGCGGTCCGGACGGCACCGCGATCACGATCGAGACCGACGCCGAAGGCGACATCCACCCTGCGCTGTACGTGCGGGCGAAAGGAAGCGTCGAGGAGCACCTGCTCGACTCGACCTCGATGCACGACTACCGGGACCCCGAACACCGGGCCCAGGTGAAAGCGGCCCTCGGCCCCCTCGGGCTCTGAAACCCGCCGTCATCCGGCGGAACGATCAGACCTCGAGCCCCTCTTCTTTCAAGACGTAGCGCACGGCCTCGTCGGACGACATCTCGTACCCGTCCCGGTAGAAGCGCTCGATCTCCTCCTCGCCCAGATAGGCGCGGGCCCTGTCGCGCGGGTCTTCGACGCGCACCAGCGAGCGCGGGGCCACAGCACCGAGATCGTCCTTCATGCGAGCTGCAGTGCCGGCGATGGTCACGGCAAGCTCGGCCTTCCCGATCTCGACCCCCACGTCGGCCAGCGACTCGAGTAACGACGAGATCGAGCTGGGATCCAACCCGCCGAAGGTTCTCCTGTAAGTGTCGAGCATGAGATCCCACGCCTCCTGGAAGCGACCCTGGAAGCGCAGCGACTGATACTCCACGAACCCGGCCATCATCATCCCGAACCAGTCCTGGCGGGGGTCGAAGTAATCGTGTGCCTCTTTCGCGAGTGAAACGGCCGACTCGTAGTTACCGGTGAGCGAGTCTGCGATGCCCAATCCGACCGCGGTGTTCGCTACCCCACGCTCGTCACCAAGCGTTTGGTACCTCGCGCGAGCCTCGGCGTGGAGCACGCGCGCGGCTTCGAAGTTCTGCTCCACCATCTCGAGGAACGCGAGGTTGTAGATCGCCTCGGCCAGCGCCTGAGGCTCGTCGAGCGAGCGAAGGATCTCGAGCGCTCTCGAGTAATGACGACGCGTTTCGCCGAAGTCGTTCTGCCAGTAAGTGACGCTCCCCAGCGCACTCTCGGCCCGCGCAAGATGCCGCGGGTAAACACGGGCGTCGGGATGCTCGGTGAGTTCCTCGAGCCACTGGCGCGCCTCCGCCATCTGACCGGCGAACAACCAGAACCGCCATACGGACGCGCCGAGATCGAGCCCCATGCCGAGCTCGCCGTTATCGAGGCACCATCGCAGCGCGCCACGCAAGTTATCGGTGTCCGTAACGATGCCGTGGAGGAACTCCAGCGAAGAGAACCAACGCTGCTCGACCTCGTGAGCGAGCTCCAGGAAGAAGTTCGCATGGCGTCGGCGGATCTCGTCGGCATGTGGGTCGGAAAAGAAGCGCTCTTGCCCGTACTCGCGGATCGTTTGGAGTATCCGGAACCGGGTCTGTCCCGTATCGCTCTCGGTCTGGCGGATGAGGCTCTTGTCGACGAGAGACTCGAGTCCTTCGAAGACGTCGATCCCCAGTTCGGCGTCGGGATCGCAGACCTTTTCGGCAGCATCGAACGAACACCCGCCCGAGAACACACTCAGTCGGCAGAACAGTTGCTTCTCCGATTCCTCGAGGAGGTCGTAGCTCCAGTCGATCGCACCGCGCAACGTCTGCTGCCGAGCGTCGCGCTCTCGACCGCCGGTCGACAGCAGCGTCAGACACTTCTCGAGTCGCTTGAAGAGTTCGTCCGGGGAGAGGATCCGCGTGCGGGCCGCGGCGAGCTCGATCGCAAGTGGGAGCCCGTCGAGCCGGCTGCAGATCTGTGCGACGGGACGTGCGTTCGCCATCGTGAGCATGAAGTCGGGCTTCACCAGACGAGCTCGATCGATGAAGAGACGAACGGATTCGTAATCGAGTAGCTGCTCGGCATTCTCGATCCGATCGGGATCCGGTAGTGCCATCGGCGGCACGGGGTATTCCTGTTCCCCGGTAACGCGCAACGTGCTCCGACTGGTGACGATCATCTTCAGGCGCGGTGCCGCGGACAACAGTTCCGTCACGACTGGGGCCGCGGGGGTTACCTGCTCGAAGTTGTCGAGGATCAGCAGCATCTCTTTGCCTGCGAGGTGTGCCTTCAGAACCTCGAGAACCGGTGTGGTGCCTTCGTCTTTGATGTCGAGGGTCGTAGCGATCGTCGTGGGGACGAGTTCGGGATCCACAACCGGAGCAAGCAGCACCACGAAGGCACCGTCGGCGTAATCGACGAGCACATCCGATGCGACCTGGAGCGCAAGCCGGGTCTTGCCGGTACCGCCCGGCCCCGTGAGCGTCACCAACCGATTCGCCTCGAGGCATTCCTTGATGCCGGTCACCTCGTGCGGGCGTCCGACGAACGACGACAGTTGTGCAGGGAGGTTGTTCGGTCGCACCGAGAGCGATCGCAGCGGTGGGAAGTCCTTCTCGAGATCGTCGGCAACCACCTGGAAAAGGGGCTCCGGCCGATCGAGGTCCTTGAGCCGGTGTTCGCCGAGGTCTACGAACTGGACGTCGTCGGAAACGGCACCTTCGACCAGCGTCTTGGCGGTGGCCGACAACACGATCTGGCCCCCGTGCGCCGCGCTCGATATCCGCGCCGCGCGGTTGACGTCGATACCCACGTAGTTGTCGGCGCCGAGGACCCCCTCGCCGGTGTGCAGTCCCATCCGAACCTTCACGGGATGCTCGCCCCAATCGTGGGATGCGAGCGCACGCTGAGCTGCGATCGCCCCGCGCATCGCGGCCGGTGCCGATGTGTAGACGACGAAGAAAGCGTCGCCCTCGGTGGCGACCTCGATCCCACCGGCGAACGCCTCTCGCAGCAGCTCGTGATGCTTCTCGAGAAGAGCCGGGAACTCCTCGCCGGTCGCATGCAATAGACGGGTCGATCCCTCGATGTCCGTGAACAGGAACGTCACGGTCCCGCTGGGCAGATCACTCCGGGTCAATCCGACACCCCTCTCACGTCCGAAACCATTTGAGAGGAATGAACCAGATAGGTCAACCGGATGGGGTTGACTGGGTTCGGGTCGCGTTGGAGGTTTGCACCATGGTGGAGAGCATGTCCGAACAGGGCACCCTTTTCATCGCCGATATCGGTGGATATACGAAATATCTCACCGGTGTCGAGCTCGACCATTCTCACGACATCCTTGCCGACCTGATCTCGACCGTCGCAGAGCAGACGAAAGGCGCCTTTCAGCTCGCGAAGCTCGAGGGCGATGCGATCTTCTGCTACGCCCCCGACGGGTGCTTCGACGGGTCCCACCTCGTCACGACCGTCGACTCCTGCTACTTCGCATTCAAGCAGCGCCTGCGCGACATCAAGGCGGCCACGACCTGCCCGTGCGGAGCGTGCCGGCTGATCCCCCAACTCAACCTCAAGTTCGTCGCCCATCACGGGAGTTACGTGATCCACGAGGTCATGGGGATGAGGGAACTGGTCGGCTCCGACGTGATCGCGGTGCATCGGCTCCTCAAGAACGACGTCGTCGAGAACGCGGGGATCACGAACTACGCGCTGTTCACGCGCTCGATCTTCGACTCGACCGGTCTCAAACCCGAGGCCCTCGAGATGGTGCCGACCACTCAGGAATACGACGACGTCGGAGCCATCGAGGCCTACTCGATGGACATGGAGTCGCGCTGGATCGAGGAGCAGAACCGATCGACGAATTACATCTCGGAGCCCGACGCGTGGGTTACGATTACCTTGACGGTCGCGGCTCCGCCGCCGGAGGCGTGGGACATCATCACGTCGCCGAAACGCCTCGAATGGATGAAGGGCGTGAGCGGGTTCGAACAGGAGAACCCGGACGGCGTGCGCGGCGTCGGGACCACGAACCACTGCATGCACGGCAAGTCGGTGGTTCTCGAGAAGATCCTCGATTGGCGCCCCTACCGGTACTTCACGGTGGACTCCCAACAAGGCAAGACGGGCCGGATGATCTTCACCTGGGAGCTGACACCGAACGACGACGAGACGACGAAGCTCGATGTCCGGGTCGTCGTCGACGAACCCGGCCTCAAGGGCCGCTTCCTGAAGCTCATCGCCCCGATGTTGAGAAAGAAGCTCGCGGAGATGGAACCCGCGATCGCCGAATACATCGAGACGACGCGGGCAGAGTCCGGCAGCGAGGCCCAGCCTCAGCTCGCGTAGCCCCTTCGCTACTCGAAGGTCGACAGGATGAACGCGGCGGAGAAGCCGAGGACCGTGACGAGACCGACGACGCTGCCGCCGCTCTCGAACGCCTCGGGCATCATCGTGTCGGCGAGCATCGTGAGGATCGCGCCGGCCGCGAACGACTCGATCGCGGCGATCACGTTCGGTGAGACCCCGCCCAGGAGCGCGTAACCGAGGCCCGCGGCGAGCGCGGAGACGACCGCGACCCCGCCCCACAACGACACAACCCAGCGGGTCGAGTGCCCGGCCTTCTGCAGCCCGGTCGCAGCCGACAGGGATTCCGGGACGTTAGACAGGAACACCGCTGCGACGACCGCCGTGCTGACGTTCTTTCCGCCGAGGAGGCTCACCCCGATAGCGACCGACTCCGGGATCCCGTCCATCAACGCGCCGAGCACGATGGCGAGCGGTTGACCCTCGGCCTGTTGACCGCCGGACCGCTTCCGGTGCTTGCCTCCGCGCCGATCGAGATAGAAGTCGCCGGCGAAGAACGAGATCGCGCCGAGCGCCAGCCCGATGGCTACCGCGTCGACGCCGGCTTTCTCGTAGGCCCCCCGGGTCAACTCGAAGGTGAGTGCGCTGATGAGGACGCCCGATCCGAACGCCATGACGAGACCGATCGTTCGTTGGGTGGCGTTGAACCGCAGTCCGATCAAAGCCCCGATGAGGAGTGCGATCCCACCGACGAGACCCCAGAACCCGGCTTCGAGCATCCGGTCAGGATAGACATCGCCGAACCACTCCGGCGGGTTGGGCCGGATCGCGAAACGGCCGCCCGAAGGCGGCCGCTTGTTCCTACTTTGCGATGGGGCTAGACGGTGGTTCCTCCGTCTCCGGTCCCATCGTCTGTGGTGCCGTCGTCGACCGTTCCGTCGTCGACCGTGCCGTCGTCGACAGTTCCGTCGTCGACGGTGTCGTCATCCGCGGTCCCGTCGTCGACCGTGTCGT
>DASSMG010000183.1:0-2750 GCA_035688995.1 Actinomycetota bacterium | reverse complement strand
GGCCCTCGCATGGAATCGTCCGGAGCTGCGCGATCGCATCGGCCGCGTCAACGCCGAGTGGCGTTCCGTGCTCACCGATGCGTTTGAAGGTGTGGTCAGGGACTACGAGATCGACACATCGGCCTTCCCTGTGTCGGCGATCGCGTCGTTGGTCATGACGTTCAACGAGGGCATGATCCTCGAACGACTCAGCGGTATCACCGAGGGACAGCAGGACTTGATGGATGCGGTCGATCGGTGGTTGCTGTCGCTCGAACGGAGTCGCAGATGAGAGCGAGATATCCGGATGGCGACGGTTTCGTCGAACGGGACGGGGTGAAGCTGTTCTTCGAAGTGTTCGGCGACGGCGATCCGACGGTCTTTCTGCTGCCGACGTGGTCCATCATCCATTCGCGGTTCTGGAAGATGCAGATCCCGTATCTGTATCGGCACTTCCGAGTCGTGACCTTCGACGGTCGGGGGAACGGCCAGTCGGATCGACCGACGGATCCGGAGGCCTACGCCGAATCCGAGTTCGTGGCGGTCACATTGGCCGTGATGGACGCGACCAACACAGACGAGGCCGTGCTCGTGTCCGTATCCCTCGGTGCTCAGCGAGCACTGATGTTGGCGGCGGGTCATCCCCGGCGGGTCAAAGGTGCCGTGTTCATAGCTCCTTCACTTCCCCTATCGGAACCTCATCCGGAACGCGCCGTCCATTCTTTCGATGAGCCTCTCGAAACCGATGAAGGATGGGCGAGATTCAATCGCCACTTCTGGCTCAAGGACTTCCAAGGGTTCTTGGAATTCTTCTTCGCCAGCGGTTTCAGCGAACCGCACTCCACGAAGCCGATCGAGGATTGTGTTGTCTGGGGACTCGAAACAACGCCCGAGACCCTGATCGCAACTGCCCGAGCACCGAGTCTCACCGAAAAGACCGAGGTGTTGGAGCTCGCCGCGCGGGTCGAGTGTCCCGTTCTCGTCATCCACGGTGACGAAGATGCGATCAGCCCTCACGAGCGAGGTGCTTCACTTGCCGAATCGACCGGCGGCACGCTCGTCACCCTCGAGGGTTCGGGACATTTTTCGCTGGTGCGCGATCCGGTGAAGGTCAATCTCTTATTGCGCGACTTCACCGAGCCACGTCGGCCGCGGAATTGGACGCGAGGGCGAACCCGGCGGAAACGAGCGCTCTTAATCTCCTCGCCGATCGGCCTCGGCCATGCCCAACGAGACGTTGCCATCGCCCGTGAGCTGCGCGCCCTGGTGCCCGAGCTGCAGATCGATTGGCTGGCGCAGGACCCGGTGACCCGGGTGCTCGAGAGCGAGGGCGAACGCATACATCCCGCAAGCAGCCACCTCGCGAGCGAATCCCGTCACATCGAGAGAGCGAGTCCGCCGAGCGACGACATCGTTCCCGATGACTTCGGACTCGACCTACCAAATATCCGTGACTGGACCGAGGAGCACTACTCATTCTCGGGATACATCACGGGTTTCGATCCTCACTCGCTCGACGATGTCGCCGCCATCCGCGCCGAACTTGGCTATAGCTCCGACGAGAAGGTGTGCATCGTCACGGTGGGCGGGTCCGGGGTGGGCGAGCATCTCCTCCGTCGGGTCGCTCGGAGCTTCGAGACGGCGAAAACCTTGGTCCCGGAGCTGCGGATGATCCTTGTCGCCGGTCCTCGCATCGACCCCGGGTCTTTGCCTCATGCTGCGGGGCTCGAGGTGCTTCCTTACGTCCACAATCTCTACAGGCACCTAGCCGTGTGCGATCTGGCGATCGTCCAAGGAGGGCTCACGACTGCCATGGAACTCACCGCGAACCAACGTCCGTTCCTCTACTTCCCGTTACGCCATCACTTCGAGCAGAACTTTCACGTGCGGCATCGTCTCGAGCGGTATCGAGCAGGGACGCGCATGGACTTCGACGAGGCGACTCCCGAGACGATCGCCACGTCTATCGCAAACGAGATCGGGAGCCAGGTCGACTACAAGAGTGTGGAGGCCGACGGAGCAAAGCGTGCGGCGGGTTTCCTGGCCGAGTTGCTCTGAGGAGGCACCATGAGGAGGCGGGCTGAAGCCCCCTAGGCTCACCCGAATGGATCCCGAGCAAGAGGAGTCACGGACCGGCAACCGGCTGCTGAGCGCGTTGGAGCGCTTTGCTCTCGCCGGGACCCGGCCCGAAGATAAAGAAGACGATCGCATCCGGAAGGCGACGCTGACCGTGTCGTCGGTGATCGTGATCCTTCTCTCGCCGATCTGGATCGTTACCTACTTCGCACTCGGCTTTCTCGTGCCCGCGTCGATCCCGCTCGTCTACGAGGTCGTGTCGATCGCATCGCTCGTCATCTTCCTGAGGACGAAGCGCTACCGCGCCTTCCGGTTCACCCAGATCCTTCTCATGGCTCTGCTGCCGTTCCTGTTGCAGATCAGCCTTGGTGGGTTCGTGGCGGCGAGCGGCGTGATCCTGTGGTCCTTCACTTCTCCTGTCGGAGCACTGCTCTTCTACGGACGCGAACGCGCCCTGTGGTGGTTCGCAGTCTTCGCCGGTCTGGTTGTCTCGACCGGGATCCTGGAACCTTTCATCGACCCGGTGGGCCGGATCCCGGCCCCCATCCATTTCGGCTTCTTCGTGATGAACGTGCTCGGACCGTGCCTCACGACGTTCCTCCTCGTTCACTACTTCGTTCGTCAACGTGATGTGGCCCGAGCGGCCCTCGACGAGCAGCATCGGCTGTTGCTGATCGAACGCGAGCGCAGCGAAC
>DASSMG010000182.1:0-5417 GCA_035688995.1 Actinomycetota bacterium | reverse complement strand
GCCCGCAGAGACGGGCCCCGCTGCAAGCCGCGGTTCGAGGCGGCCGCGGCCTCGTTAGGACAACCGGCGTCCGCTTCTTGCGTGGGGGTCGGTATCGATGTGGTCGACTGAACGCTCGTTATCTGGGGCTCGGGAGTGCTCGACACGGGCGGAGGCTCCTCCGACGAACAACCACCGAGCGCGAGCGCGGCCGCGATGCAGCAGACGGTCGCCGCGGTCCGCCTCGTCACACCGCCGCCGCTACTCGGGGTCGACGAGTTCTTGGATCAAAGGCTCGAGCGCAGACACGTCGGTCTTGGGCACGAAACCGTCGGCCCAGTACGGCTTGGAGATCGCGACGCCGGAGAAAGCGATGATCTTCACGCCCGGAAGGGTGACCCGAAGCTCGCGAGCCACGTCCTCTCCCGACATCCCGGGAAGCTGGTAGTCGAGCACGACCACGTCCGGGCGTCCGTCACTCGCCACCGCGAGCGCTTCGGGGCCCGTTCCGGCCGTGCCGACGATCTCGTGCCCCGCGGCCTCGACACGTCGAACGATGAGCGCTTTGAGGTCGGCGTTGTCGTCGACCACCAGTACACGTGCATTCATGAGCGCATTGTGTAACGGGGAGTCGCTGCAAGCTAGACAAAACCGCGATTTGGGTACCCCTAGACTCCGGCGAAACGACCAAGGGAGATGACGATGGCGAAAGCGACATTCGTGACGAACAAGGGAACCTTCGTGGCCCGGCTGATGCCCGAGCACGCACCGGAGACCGTGGCGAACTTCGTGGGCCTGGCGACCGGGGACCGCGCCTGGACCGATCCTCGAGGGGGCGCCGGCTCGGGAGCCCTGTACACCGGAACGATCTTCCACCGCGTGATCCCCGATTTCATGATCCAGGGCGGGGACCCCACGGGAACCGGCCGGGGTGGGCCCGGCTACACCTTCGACGACGAGTGCCCGCCGGGAGGCCCCGCTTTCGACCGGCCGGGGCTCCTTGCGATGGCCAACGCCGGCCCCAACACGAACGGGTCGCAGTTCTTCGTGACCGTTGCCGCGACCCCGTGGCTCACGGGCAAGCACACGATCTTCGGTGAGGTCGAGTCCGGCATGGACGTGGTGGAGGCGATCGCCGCAGTCCCCACGGGGGCCCAGGACAAGCCGCTGGAAGACGTCGTGATCGAGCAGATCCAGATCGAGGACGCCTAGCGACTAAGCTTGGCGGTCTTGGGCCCGTAGCTCACTTGGTAGAGCACTACGCTGGCAGCGTAGGGGTAAGGGGTTCGATCCCCCTCGGGTCCACTTTCTGACCAGGCATCTGAGCTGCCTCGGTTCCGAGCGGTCGGTTCGGGGGGCCGCGTCCGGCCCCCGTCACCGCTCGCCTCGCCTAACCGCCGAACTCAGGACAGCAGTCCGGGCCGCATTCCGGGCATCCCTCCACGTCGCACCTCCTCCTCTGTATAGACAACCATCGATGTATGGAGTACTATATCGATAGATGTCAATGCAAGACCAAACGGAACGAGGGACGACATGGACCTACCGATCGTGTGCTGCACCCCCCTGGCGGGGCCGACGCTCGGCGCCGACGAGGCCGCGGCGACGGCCTCCGTTTTCAAGGCGCTTGCCGATCCGCATCGGCTGCGCATCGTGAACCTGCTGGCGAACAGCGATCAGCCGGTGTGCGTGTGCGACATCACCGCGCACCTCAACCTGACCCAACCGACGGTCAGCTTCCATCTCAAGAAGCTCACGAGCGCAGGTCTTCTCGACCGGGAGCAGCGTGGGACGTGGGCGTTCTATTCCGTCAACCAAGAGGCGCTCGAGGGTCTTCGGCGCGTCGTCGACAGCAAGGAGTTGGTGTCATGAGCGACATCCGAGAAGAAGTCAGAGCCCGTTACGCCGATGCAGCATCCGCCGTCCAAGAAGGCCGCACCGACGCAGAAGCACTCGAGAGTTGCTGCGACTCGTCCTGCTGCGGAGGCTCTTCGGGAGAGGTTGTCTTCGGTCCGAAGCTCTACCAAGAGCTCGACGAGATCCCCGACGCGGCGCGGCTTGCGAGTCTCGGCTGCGGGAACCCGGTCGCGGTCGCCGATCTGAACGAGGGGGAGGTCGTTCTCGACCTCGGCTCCGGAGGCGGGATCGACGTTCTGCTTTCCGCCAAGCGTGTGGGTCCCACCGGAAAGGCTTACGGCCTCGACATGACGGACGAGATGCTCGAACTCGCGCGGCGCAACGCGGCCGAGGCAGAGGCGACGAACGTCGAGTTCCTCAAGGGTTACATCGAGGAGATCCCGCTCCCCGATCGCTCCATCGACGTGGTCATCTCGAACTGCGTGATCAACCTTGCGGCCGACAAGAGCAAGGTCTTTGACGAGATCGCACGGGTCCTGCGGCCGGGAGGCAGAGTGGGTGTAAGCGACGTCGTCGCCGACGACTCCCTTGCTCCCGAGGAGCGAGCAACCCGCGGCAGCTTCGTCGGTTGCATCGCGGGCGCGTTGTCCTTCTCGGAGTATCGAAGCGAGCTGGAGCGCGCGGGGTTCGAGGACATCTCGGTGACGCCCACGCATGCGGTCGCCGACGACATGTTCGCCGCGATCGTGAAAGCCCGCCGCAGCGGTTAGCTCTGCGCCGCTCCCCCCGGGCGACGACGACGACGTCGACCGCGACGGCGCTTGCGACCGGTCGTCGACGAGTCACCTTCGCCGCGCATCAACAGCGGTGCTGCGGGTGCCTTCTCCCGTTTGACGCCGTCGGCGCGGGGCGCCGGTTCCTTGTCGGACTCGTCCGCGGTCTCAGGCCTCGAGTCTCTTTCTTCGGCAACCTTGATCGTGATGCGGTACTCCTGCGGGTATTGGGGGACGCCGTATTTCGACTGCAGCTCCCCGATCAAGGCGTCGAGCGTCTGGCCGTCGGGCGGAGCCGTCAGGGTCTTCGGACGTTCCTTCGGAAGCGCTCGGACCAGATCTTCGGACGAACGCGGCGACGTCGCCTGACGCGATTCACCGCGCGGCCGGCCGCGTCGTCGACGGCGACGCGATGACTTCGGTTGGTCGGACGACTGCTGCTGTTGCTGCTGTTGTTGCTGCTGAGGCTGCGCGGCTTGCTTGGCCTCGGAGGAAGCGCCGCTCCCACCGCGACGACGCCTACGTCGCCTCCGCCGCTGCTGGCTCAACGTCTTCCTCCTCGAACGGGATGGTGGGAGCGTCGGACCACAGACGCTCCAACTCGTAGTAGTCGCGTTCCTCTTTCCTGAAAACGTGAACGACGAAGTCCACGTAGTCGAGCAGCACCCACGTGCCTTCCGACTCCCCTTCGCGACGGTACGGCTTGGTGCGAAAGCGCTCCAGAAGGCTCTTCTCGACCGCGTCGGCAATGGTGCGAACCTGCCGATCGGTATTGCCGCTGCAGATAAGGAAATGATCCGTGATGACGAGCTGCTTGGAGACGTCCAGGATGACGATCCGCTCCGCCTTCTTGGACGAGGCGGCAGCGGCGGCAGCGAGGACGAGCTCGGTTCCTTTAGCCATACACCGGGGCTAGCGAGCCCTCAGGAAGTCCTTTCCGACGACGATCGTGAGGTCCACGATACCTTGCTGCTGGGCCGAAACCTGAACCTCGCCGACCCCCAGGATGTCACGCACGCGCTGCGCGAGTGCCTGTCCGGACGCCGAGGAGTCGTAGGTCACGATCAGGGTCTTCTCGTAATCGAGCGTCTGCGCGTTGCCGGACAGGATCACGCGGAAGCCCTCACCGACCAGCAGCTTCGCAACTTCCTCCCCGATGCCGGGCTCTCCGTTGCCGTTGAGCACTTGGACGCGGACGTCCGACTTACCCGGGCTGGTTACGCCGACCGTTGTCTTCATCAGGTCGGCGATCTCGTCCGTGTTCGGCGAATAGAGCTCGCTGTCCCCCGCGCTCACGGGTCTTACAGGAAGCGACGTCAGCACGAGGTTGTCCTGAGGGATCTCGGCGAGTGCCGTGAAGAACGATGCCTTCTCGTCGGTGCTTGCATCCGACTGAAGAGCCGCTCCCGCGGTTCGGATCGCATCTCCGAGTGCGGCGGCATCGCCCTCGAACTTGTCGAAGAACGCGGACCAGAACGCAAGGATGCGCGATCCCATCTCGACATCGTCGATATCCAACCCGCGTAGATATAGGAGCTTGGCCAGGAATCCGGCATCGAGTTCCTGGGTCCCGGCGGTGAAAATGATCCGCGCCTGATCATCACCTAGAGGGACACGAACGTCGGCCGGCACGTCGACGGTCAAGGCTCCCGTTTGTGCGAACAACGCCTTCGCGTCCTCGTCGGTCAACTCGATGTATCGATCGATACTGATGCCCAGAAGGTTCTCGGCGCTGACGAGCAACAGTGCCGGTCCCCCACTCGCGTACGCGTCGGCCACCGGCAACAAGCCTCGTCCCGGGATCTCGACCGCCGTATGGGCGGGGATGTAGATGACGGCTCCGGTCTGGGCGGACTTGTCGTAGGTCAGCAACGAGAGCCAGATCGGGCCCTTGTCGGGACTCGCTTCCTGCGGCGCGAAGAGCAGCGTCGTCGAAACGTCGTCCTTCCCGGCGGCCACGGGGGCGCTGCTGCGATCCCTCGCCCGGTGATCGGCGGGCGCACTGTCGATCGCCCGACCGACTCCGTAGGTCGCACCACACGTCAGGACCGCGGTCAGGAGCCCCGCCCCGATACGACGAAGCACCCCGCGCGGTCGTTGCCTGTGACGCGGTTCCCGCTTGGCGCGCTCTCGCCGCGGCTTGCGGGGCTCGGGTTCGTCGCCGAAGACCTCATCCCAGCCGACCTCATCGGCCGCGACCAGCGCGTCGATATCGGGCTCGAGGTCGGCGTCCTCAACCGATCCCGGTTGCTCCTCTGGTTCTGTTTCTAGGATCGGTTCCGGTTCCGGTTTCGGTTCGGGTTCGGGCTCGGGTTCGGGTTCGGGTTCGGGTTGGATGATCGCTTCGGGTTCGGGTTCGGACTCCGGTTCCGGTTCGATGATCGCTTCGGGCTCGGGTTCCATGATCGGCTCGGGCTCGGGCTCGGGCTCCGGTTCGGGTTCCGCGATCGCGTGCTTGCCGCGCGGTGACCGCGGCAAGATCACTCCTCCGCCACCGGAATGGCGCCCCTTGCGTCGTCGGCGCGACCCGGTGGCAGGGGCGGACGGTATCTCCGCTATCTCGGCTTCGGCCGATGCGGCCTCGGCTTCGATCTCTTCCACCGGCTCCGGCGAATCGATAACCGGTTCGAGATCGGGCACGGCGGTGACTTGCAACTCGTCGCGCTCGATCGGTGCGCCCAGAGCGTGTTTGCCTCGGCGACGGGAAGGGAGCACGACGCGACGGCGCGTCAGATGGCGTGGGCCTCGCTCCGGTTCGCCTGCGTCGAGAACGTCCTCCTCACGGGGCGGCTCGTCCGCAAACGGTTC
>DASSMG010000181.1:0-5536 GCA_035688995.1 Actinomycetota bacterium | reverse complement strand
GGGCCGGTTCGGGCTCGGGCTGTGGTTCCGGTTCGGGCTCCGGCTCCGGTTCCGGCTCGGGTTCGGGTTCGGGCTCCGGTTCGGGTTCGGGTTCGGGCTCCGGTTCGGGTTCGGGCTCGGGCTCGGGCTCCGGTTCGGGTTCGGGCTCCGGTTCCGCGATCGCGTGCTTGCCGCGCGGGGACCGCGGCAAGATCACTCCTCCGCCACCGGAATGGCGCCCCTTGCGTCGTCGCCGCGACCCGGTGGCAGGGGCGGGCGGTATCTCCGCTATCTCGGCTTCGGCCGATGCGGCCTCGGCGTCGATCTCTTCCACCGGCGCCGGCGAATCGATAACCGGTTCGAGATCGGGCACGGCGGTGACCTGCAACTCGTCGCGCTCGATCAAAGGTGCGCCCAGAGCGTGTTTGCCTCGGCGACGGGAAGGGAGCACGACCCGCCGGCGCGTCAGATGTCGTGGGCCTCGTTCCGGTTCGCCTGCGTCGAGGACGTCCTCCTCACGGGGCGGCTCGTCCGCAAACGGCACGTCCTCGGCGAACGGGACGGGTTCGGGTGCAGTGGACGTGGGCTCGGGCTCGACGCCTAGACCGGATCGGTCATCGGGGACATCGATCAGCGGCTGGTCGTCGGACCCGTCGATCCCCGACTCGAACCCACCGTCGTCGGCGGGCACCTCGGAGCCCGCTTCCTCGCTCGGAGCGAGGTGTTTCCCCCGCCGTCCTCGAGTGGGCAGCAAGACTCGGCGTCGTCGCAGGTGCTTGGCTCGAGCCGTCGCCTCCACGGGGGCGGCGATCTCCTCGAGGGCGGCCTCGCTATCGAACGCGTCGTCGGGCCCCAGTTCGGCGAGGTCCTCCGGATCGGACTCCGATTCGAGTTCCGGCTCGGGCTGCGTCTCGGCCGCCGGGACCGGCTCGGCGGCGACCGCTTCTGGGCCTTCGTCGTCCTGTTCGGACTCCCCGAACAAGGAATCTTCCCCGGGCTCGTTCCACAGGGTCTCTGACTCCCCCTCGTAGGCCGGTTCGAGCTCCGGCTCCGGCTCCGGCTCGGGCTGCGGCTCCGGCTCGGGCTGCGGCTCCGGTT
Source organism: Actinomycetota bacterium (assembly GCA_035688995.1). Classification (GTDB taxonomy): domain Bacteria; phylum Actinomycetota; class CADDZG01; order CADDZG01; family WHSQ01; genus DASSMG01. The sequence goes on along the minus strand of DASSMG010000181.1, from coordinate 4,459 downwards.
CGAGAGTGGGTTCCGGTTGGGGCTCCGGCTCGGTGAGCTCCGGCTCCGGCTCCGGTTCGGGAGTGGGCTCCGGTTCGGGCTCGGGAGCGGGAATGCGAGCGCGTCCCCGCCTCCGGCGTTCCGGCCGAGACGAGACGGGCCGTTCGGGGAGCGGGTCCGGCCCCGGAGCGGACTCGACGTCGAACGGCTCCTCGCGCGTCCCGAACATCTCTTCGTAATCGAACGGCCGCTCCGGTGGCGGGGTGCTCCAGATGTTGCGGGGGAGCTTGCGTTTCCTCTTCGTCATGCGGACTCAGACCTCGGCGCGTCGAGGTAGAGCCCGTGCGTACGTATGTAAACGGCAACGTCGTCGGGAACCAGAAAGTCGATCGGTAACCCACGGCGAACCCGATCCCGGATATCGGATCCCGATATCTCGAGCGCCGGGATGTCGAGCTCGTGCATCGCGGGCCAACCCTCGAGAGCCTGAGGATGCCGGTCAACCCCGGGACGCCGCACGGCGACCACTTCGGCGGCCCCCGCGAGCTCGTCGAGCTTCCTCCACGTACCGATGTTGTTCGCCGCGTCCGCGCCGAGGATCAGGAACAGCTGTACGTCTCCGAAGTAATCGCGGAGGGCGGTGACCGTATCCGCCGTGTAGCTCGGCCCCCGGCGATCGAGCTCGATCCGTGACACCGAGAAGCCCGGATGGCCCGCGGTTCCGAGCACCACCATCATGTAACGGTCCTCGGAGGCAGCGGTTCCCTTCTTCTGCCACGGATCGCCTGCGGGGATGAACAAGACCTGCTCGAGCCCGAACGCGTGCTGCACCTCGGAGGCCGCGACGAGATGCCCGATGTGGATCGGGTCGAAGGTCCCTCCCATCACGCCGATTCGCCTCACGACTGACTCCAGCGTCCCATCCGGATAGCTAAACCCGGAACCGGCACGGAGGGCGGCCTTTCCGGGGGGGTTCGCTAGTTGCGAACCTGCCCGTCCCCCCATACGACGTACTTGGCGGTGGTGAGCTCGCGGGGGCCCATCGGGCCTCGGGCGTGCAGTTTCTGAGTCGAGATGCCGATCTCGGCGCCGTATCCGAACTCGCCACCATCGGAGAAACGGGTGGAGGTATTCACGAATATCGAGCCCGAATCGACCTCGGCGGCGAAGCGCCGGGCCGCGACGACGTCCTGGGTCACGATCGCTTCGGCGTTCGAGGTCCCCCATCGGTTCACGTGGTCGATCGCCTCATCCAGCGAGTCCACGATCCGGACGGCAAGCTTCAGGTCGAGATATTCGGTGCCCCAGTCCTCGTCGGTGGCAGCGCTCGCCTGCGGCCACAATCCCCGAACACGTTCGTCGCCGCGGATCTCGACATCGCGTCCGGCCAGCGCGTCGAGGGTGCCCGGCAGCCATTTGTCGGCGAGTTCGGCATGGACGAGGAGCGTTTCGGCGGCGTTGCAAACGCTCGGCCTCTGTGTCTTTGCATTGATCACGATCTCGGTTGCCATCTTGGGATCTGCCGAGCGATCGACGTAGACGTGACAGTTGCCGTCGCCGTCGATGATGTAAGGCACCGTCGCCTCGGACTCGATACTTTCGATCAGGGCCTTGCCGCCCCTGGGAACGAGCAGATCGACCAGACCCTTGGCGCGCATGAGATCGCGCGCGGAGGAGCGGTCGGCGTCTTCGATCATCGATATCGAGCCTTCCGGAAGCCCCGCCTTCGTCGCAGCGTCCGCGAGCACGCGCGCTATCGCAAGATTGGAATCGAGCGCGATGGACGACCCACGCAGAACGCAAGCGTTCCCCGACTTGAGACACAGTCCGGCGACGTCCGAAGTCACGTTCGGACGGGCCTCATAGATCACCGCGACGACGCCGAGAGGGACGCGCACCTTGTTGATCGTGAGGCCGTTCGGCCGCCGCCAGCCCTCGATCACTTCACCAACCGGATCGGGTTGTGCCGCAACCGCGCGCAGTCCCTCCGCCATGGCGCCCAGCCGCTTCTCGGTGAGAGTCAAGCGGTCGACGATCGTCGCCGACTCACCTCCCTCACGGGCGCGGGCGACATCTCGTTGGTTCGCTTCGACCAGAGCGTCGCGGCCGTCCTCCAAGGCGTCCGCCATGGCTCGCAGCGCCGCGTCGCGGGTGGCCCCGGGCGTCGCAGCGAGGATCGTGGACGCGGCCTTCGCCCGCCGGCACAGTTCGAGTACGTCAGGCATCGGATCCGCGCTCCAGGATGATGAGGTGGTCCTTGTGGACGACCTCGCGGCCGGAAAGTTCGATCGTCTTGCGCCCTCGCGCCGCGGTCAACTCTTCTGCGGAGAAGCGTACCAATCCCCTCGCGAAGACACCCCCACCCTCGACGGCGATATCGACGGTGTCACCCGGGGCGAACGTCCCCTTCACATCCACTACGCCGACCGCAAGGAGGCTGCGGTTGTCGGATGCAACGGCGCGGCGCGCCCCCGCGTCGACGACGACGGTGCCCTTCGGTGGTTGCGCGAACGCGATCCACAGCCGACGCGCCGAGATCTTTCTCGGATGCGGATGGAAATAGGTGCCGATCTTGTCTCCCGAGGCGATCCGCGACAAGACGTCGGGCTCCGAAGCATCGGCAACCACGACACCGACCCCGGAGAACGTTGCGACCCACGCGGCCGCGACCTTCGAGGCCATGCCGCCGCTCGCCAGTTCGGAGCCGCGTCCACCGGCGGCGCGCTCGAGTTCCGGCGTGATCTCGTCGACCTCGTCGACTACCGATGCCCCCGGATGCCGGCGCGGGTCCGCCTCGAACAACCCCGAGGTATCAGTGAGCAGCGCCAGCAGCTTCGCTTTGGTCAGGTGCGCTACGAGGGCGGCCAACCGGTCGTTGTCTCCAAAACGGATCTCGTCCACCGCGATCGTGTCGTTCTCGTTGACGATCGGAAGGGCCCCGAGATCGAGCAGGCGGTCGAGCGTGTTGCGAGCATTCAGGTACTGCTGGCGGTGCATGAAGTCGTAACGCGTCAACAGGATCTGCGCGGCAACGACGTCGGCATCCCGCAGCAGTCGTGAGTAAGCCGCGTACAGACGGCCCTGCCCGACCGCAGCCGCAGCCTGCAGCGAGGGGATGTCCGCCGGCCTCGAGTCGAACCCGAGGCGACGGAGACCCGCCCCGATCGCGCCGCTCGAAACCAAGACGACCCGGACATCCCTGCGACGCAGGGCGACGATCCCGTCAACGAGGTTGGCCACGCGCGCTTCGTCGGGTTCCCCGGTGGGGCCGACCAGAGACGATGTGCCGACCTTGACGACGAGGACCTCGCCGACGGCAACGCTACGGCGCGCCATCGTGCTCCACGCGCCCTTCGGGCTCGAAATCGAACGTCACCTCACCGATGCGAACCTCGTCGCCGGGTAGAGCCCCCGCCTTCGCGAGTAGATCCTCGACACCGAGCGAGATCAACCGTCGTTGCAGTCGCGCGACCGCCTCGTCGTTCTCGAGGTCGGTGCCCTGGACGGCGCGCTCCGGCTGGGCCCCCGTAACCCTCCACCCGTCGCCCTCGCGGGCCACTTCGATCGTCGAGGGCCGGATGACGGTTCGCACGTAACCGGCGCGTGCGGGGGTCGTCGCGCGCCACGTCTCGACCAGCTCCATTGTCCGTCTCAGCAACTCGTCCAAACCCGTTCCGGCAACGGACGAGATCGCGATGACGTCCGGCCATCGTTGGACGATGTCGGGGAGCCGATCCGCTCCCGCATCGAGCTTCGTCGCGACGACCAGTGCCGGCCGCGTCGCAAGCTCCGCGTCGTAGCGCTCGAGTTCGGCCCGAAGGACGTCGACGTCGTCGCGCGGGTCGCGATCGATCGCGGTGAGATCGACCAGGTAGAGAAGAACCGCAGCGCGCTTGATGTGCTTGAGGAACTGCAAGCCGAGGCCCTTGCCCTCGGACGCACCGGGGACCAGTCCCGGGATGTCGGCGACCACGAAGGAGCTGCCTCCCGTGCCGACGACGCCGAGATTCGGCTGCAGTGTGGTGAAGGGATAATCGGCGATCTTCGGTCGGGCTGCAGAGATCCGGGAGATCAACGTCGATTTGCCCGCGTTCGGGAACCCGACGAGAGCGACGTCGGCTAGGAGGCGCAGTTCGAGGCGCAGCGAACGAGCTTCTCCGGGCTCGCCTTTGTCGGCGATGGCCGGAGCTCGTCGTGTGGCCGTAGCAAAGCTCGCGTTCCCCCGACCTCCCCGCCCGCCGCGCGCCGCGACGAACTCCTCTCCTTCAGCCGCGAGGTCGGCTATGAGGACGTCCCCGTCGAAGACGACGGTTCCTGGGGGTACGAGCACGATCCGATCGCGGGCCGAAGCGCCATGTCGCCGTTTGCCTTCGCCGTGTCCGCCGCGTTCGGCGCGGATGTGGGGATGGTCGCGCAGCTCGAGCAGAGTGCCCACCGAGGTGTCGGCTCGAAGGATGACGCTGCCGCCGTGCCCACCGTC
>DASSMG010000180.1:0-7465 GCA_035688995.1 Actinomycetota bacterium | reverse complement strand
CGAGCTCGCCCGCTTCGCAACCCGGGCCACGGAGAAGAAACTTCTTTCCTGGGCCAAGCGCACCTCTCCGGCGGGGATACGTGCCCGCGCCGATCAGGAGCTGCGCATCCCAAGAGAAGACGTCGAGCAGGCCGAGAAGTGGCGCTTGCTCGAGTGGGAGTGGGCCGAGGGAAACACCGGATTCTCGTTCTGGGGATCGCTGCCCGACGACGAGGCAGGCCTGTTCGTCACGGGGATCGAGCGCATGATGGAGCGCCTGGCCGTGACGCCCGAAGAGGGCGGATCCACGCGCGAGATGCGGCGAGCCGACGCGTTGGTGGCGCTGATATCCGCATCGATCGCGAACGACCCCGACCCCGACAAGGCAACCCTCGTCGTGCACACGACGATCGACGGGATCCTCGAGGGGGATAGCAACGGCGTCCTCCACGGCGGACTTCCCATCCCACCCGAGGCCGTCGCGCTCGCCGCGTGCGATGCCCGGGTTCAGACCGTGTTGCACGACGAGAACGACAACATCTTCCACGTCTCGTCGCCTTCGTACGTGGTTCCGAAATGGCTCCGTCGTCAGGTCGAGCACCGCGACGGCTACCGCTGCACCTTCCCGAACTGCGGTCGAAAGGGATTCACGGAGGTTCACCACATCGTGTCGTGGCCCCGAGGCATCACGGAGCTCTCGAATCTGACCCTTCTGTGCCATTTCCATCACCGGCTGGTCCACATCCACGGGTGGCACGTGCAGATGACCGAGGGTGGCCTGACCAGATGGTTCAGACCTAACTGGACGCCGTACCAACCGGGGGCGAGTCCGCCCCCGCGGGGGTACGCTGACAACCAAGATCATCACGTCGATCAGCTCCTGGCCGAGGGGAGTGGTGCATGAAAAGAGTGGACGGCATCCGAGCAGTGACATACGACTGCTGGGGAACCTTGCTGAAGGACCGTGATTGGGAGGGCGCTTACGAAGAACGCGTAAGCGCCCTTAGTCGTTTCTTGCGGCGTTCGTCGGACGACTCGCGCGAGCTGCTCAACGAAGCATGGGCGCGACACGATGAGGCGTGGAAGCAGGTAGAGACCTTCGGTCCGGGACGCATGGCCGCCTACTGCCTCGAAGCGCGCGGGATCTTCGACGACAAGATGATCCGCGACCTGACGCGCGAGTTCGAAGAAGCGAGCCTCAGCCACGGTGTCGACGCCGTTGAGGGCGCGCGCGAGACCCTGGGCGCGCTAAAGGAAGCGAACATCCGGATCGGACTCGTGTGCGACACGGGGTTCACGCCCGGTCGGGTGGTGCGGCAACTGCTCGAAGACAACGGCTTGATCGAATTCCTCGAAGTGACCTGTTTCTCGGACGAGGTCGGCGTTCCGAAGCCGGGGGCCGAGATCTTCGAGAAGGCGCTCGCCGAGCTCGGTGCACGTCCGCCCGAGGCGGTTCACATCGGGGACCTGAGACGTACCGACATCGCCGGCGCTCACGACATGGGGATGCACGCGATCCGGTTCCGCGGGGTTCACGACGACCAGAGCGACGTGCCCGACGCTCGCGTCGTGATCGACCGTCACCAGGATCTTCTGGAGATCCTGGGGTTGACGACCTAGGGATCGGCGACCGGGCTCAGTAAGCCTTTGCCCAGGTAGCGCGCTCGACCCCCGGCTTCCCGCAGACGACACAGGGGCCTCCGGGATCTTCTCGTTCGAGCGGGAGCACGCGGATGGATGCCGTGGTCTCTTCGCTGACCTTGGCCTCACAGGTCGCGTCGCCGCACCAGGGCGTGACCCAGAAACCGCTCTCGGACGCGACTCCCTCGCGCAACTCGTCGAAGGTCGCGGCCTCGTGGGTGTTGGCGGTGCGGAAGTCGACGGCGTCCTGATACAGCGCCGCCTGGATCGAGTCGAGCGTTGCGGCGATGTCGGCGATCGCGGAGTCAGTGCCGACCGGCTCCTTGGTGCCGGTGACGCGGTTCGCACGCACGACCTGGTCGGCGGCGACGTCCTTGGGCCCGAGCTCGAGGCGGAGCGGGACTCCCTTGAGCTCCCACTCGGCGAACTTGAAGCCGGGCCGGTGCTGGTCGCGGTCGTCGACCTTGACACGGACCCCTGCGGCCACGAGGCCGTCACGGACGCGGGTGGCGGTGGCCAGGACGTCGCTCCGTTCCTCGTCGGTCTTGTAGATCGGGACGATCACCACCTGGACCGGGGCGATGACGGGCGGAAGCCTGAGGCCGTTGTCGTCGCCGTGGGCCATGACCGTTCCGCCGACCATCCGGGTGGACCAACCCCACGACGTGCCCCAGACGTACTCCTGGTCGCCCTTGTCGTTGAGGAACGTCACGTCGTAGGCCTTGGCGAAGTTCTGTCCGAGGAAATGCGACGTGCCGCACTGAAGAGCGCGCTTGTCGCGCATCAAGCCCTCGATCGGGAACGTCTCGTCGGCGCCGGGGAAGCGTTGCGCTTCGGACTTGCGACCGGGCAGCACCGGGACGGCGAGCACGTCTTCGGCAACCTCGCGATAGATCTCGAGCATCTGCAGGGCTTCGGCCCACGCTTCGTCGCGCGTGGCATGAGCGGTGTGGCCTTCCTGCCACAGGAACTCACTCGTGCGCAGGAACAGACGCGTCCGTAGCTCGTAGCGCATGACGTTGCACCACTGGTTGTAGAGGAGCGGTAGGTCGCGGTAGCTCTGTACCCAGTTGGAGTACGCGTTCCAGATCACTGCCTCCGACGTCGGACGGATCGCGAGTGGCTCTTCGAGCTCGTTGCCGCCTCCGTGCGTGACGGTCCAGACCTCGGCGGAGAAACCTTCGAGGTGCTCCTCCTCACGCGCGAGCACGTGATAGGGGATGAGCAACGGGAACATGAGGTTCTCGTGACCGGTCGCCTTGAAGCGATCGTCGAGGGCGCGCTGCATGTTCTCCCAGAGCGCGTAGCCGTAGGGCTTGATGACCTGGGAGCCGCGAGCGAGCCCGTGCTCGGCCATCCCGGTCTGCTTGACGACCTCCTGGTACCAGGCGGGGAAGTCTTCCGCTTGCTTGGGTAGGCCCTTAGCCACGCTCGCCCACGATCTGAACGGAGATCGAACGGGAGCCGGGCTCGTCGAGGCCCACGAGGAGGACGCGTTGCCACGTTCCCAGCGCGACACGGCCCCCGACGATGGGGATCGTCAACGAGGTCGAGCCCACGAGGGACCGGCCGGATCCGTTCGTGTGAGGGCGCAAGCGCTCGATGGTGCCTTTGAGGTCCGACAGCAAACCGCTCTCCTTCTCGTTAAGCAACAAGGCACACCCACTCTCGCTTGCGAACAGAACGACGCGGCCATCCGAGATACCGGACTCGCCGACGGCTTTCTCGACCTGCTCGGTGATGTCGACGAATTCAGGGGTCCCGACCGTCGTCACTTCGCACTGCGTGGTGAAGGTGTTCAGCACCTGCGATCGCTCCTCATCGAACGGTTGCACGACGCATTATCCACAGCCGGACGTACACAACTTGTTGATGCGTTGTGCACGACCAAGATTATTTCGCGCCTCGTTGTCAAATCCGTCACGAGCCGTTGACACGGCCTTGCACGCTACGTATCTTCGCCAAGTCCCAAGCAGTCAAAGGCACAACGACGGCCCGACCGCCCGAGGATCTCACGGGATCTCTCGAGCGAGCGAAGGAGACTTCGGTCTTCTTGGATGGACGTCGGAGCCCGAGGTTGCTTGGGACATTAAAGCTTTGAGAGGTCCGAGTGGTCCGAGGACAACGCTCCAATAACCGGTTCGCCGGCTACCGAGCGGCCCCGAGGGTCACTCGGGCCTCTTTCTTTGCCTCTCCCTGTAGGTTCTCCGGATGACGAAAGCCTGGGACGACCTCCTACCTCGACTCCGCGACCTCACCGACCTCTTGAGCACCTCGGCCTTGCTGTCGTGGGACCAGCAGGTCCTGATGCCGCGCGCGACGACCGGCCATCGCGCTCGGATGATGGCCACGATCGACTCGCTGATCCACGAGCGTCTTACCGATCCGGGATTGGGTGACCTGATCTCCACTCTCGAAGCGGACGATTCGCTGGACGACGCTCAGAAGGCGTCGGTCCGGCTCCTGCGCCGGGACCACGACAAGGCAGTGAAGGTCCCACTCGCGCTCGTGCGCGAGCTCTCCGAGCTCCAAGGACGCTGCTTCCGATCGTGGGCCGAAGCGCGGGCCGCGTCGGACTTCGAGATCCTGCAGCCCGATCTCGAGAGGATGTTCGAGCTCAAGAAACAGCAAGCGGACGCGGTCGGCTACGAAGGCGAGCGCTACGACGCGCTGCTGGACGACTTCGAACCGGGCCTGACCGCGCGGGACGTAGAGAAGTTGTTCCGTGATCTCGTCACGGAACTGAAACCACTTGCCGATGCGATCCTGCAACGGTCCGGCGACCGGCCGGAGTTCATGTCGCGACCGTTCGACGACCGCGGTCAGGAAGACTTCTCGCAATGGCTCATCGGCGTCATGAAGTTCGATACGTCGCGCGGTCGGCTCGACCAATCTCCGCACCCGTTCACGAGTCGCATGGGTGCCGACGACGTTCGCCAGACGACCCGGATCTTGACGAACGACTTCGTGAGCAACCTCCGGTCGACCATGCACGAGACCGGACACGCTCTGTACGAACAAGGACTACCGGTGGAGTGGGCCGACCTGCCGATCGGCAACACCCGGTCGCTCGGTCTCCACGAGTCCCAATCGCGCATCTGGGAGATCCAAGTGGGAACGGGCCGCGCGTTCCTCGGTTTCTTGTTCGACGAGATGAAGTCGCGCTGGCCCGAGCAGCTCGGCGACGTCTCGGCGGACGATTTCTACCGTGGGGTCAACCACCCGCACCGGAGTCCCATCCGCGTCGAAGCCGACGAGGTCACCTACAACCTTCATGTGGCGCTGCGAGCCGAACTCGAGCTGGCCCTGTTCCGGGAGGAGCTGGCCGTCGCCGATCTCCCCGAAGCGTGGGATGCCGGGATGGAGAAGCACGTCGGGATCCGGCCCGAGTCGCAGGCGGACGGGGTACTGCAAGACATCCACTGGTCCGGCGGACTCATCGGGTACTTCCCGACCTACACGATGGGGACGCTGTACGCGGCGGCGTTCTACGAACGAGCCGTGGCCGACCTCGGTGACCCGAGCGACGACCTCGCGCGCGGTCACGTCGGGAAGGTCCTCGACTGGCTCCGCACGAACCTTCACTCCTACGGATCGACGGAAGAGCCGAGGGCGGCGGGGGAGCGGATCATCGGAGGCCCCCTCACGGTCACTCCTTTCATCGAGCACATCCGCACGAAATATGCCGCCATCTACGGGGCGCTCGACTAGGCGTCCGCAGCTACTAGGCTTCACACCGGTGGACGAACCAGAAGAGATAGAAGAACTAGAAGACGACGACGACCTCGAAGAACTCGAGATCGACGACCCGGAAGAGGCGGAGGCGGAGCTTGCCCTCGCCACAACGGACGACGACGACGAGGATGAGGACGCCAGCCTCGACGAACTGCTCGCGCAACGAGCCACGGCGCGACGCGGGGGCGCGGACGAACCGGACGACGAGGATGACGACGACGACATAATGGCGCTCGCAACCCAACCCGAGCCCGAGGTCGCCGACGTGGCCCCGGTACGGGTGATCCCGGTGAAAGACCGACAGGAGTTCGTGTGCGCCCGCTGTCATCTGGTCAAAGCGAGATCCCAATTGAAGGATCCCGACCGGATGCTCTGTCGCGACTGCGCCTAGTCCTTCAGGCGTGACCCCGCGCCGCGAGTTCGTCGTGGTCCTGGCCGCCGGGATCGCGCTTTCGTTCGCGTTCCCCGAAGCCGACCTGGCGCCTCTGGCATGGATCGCCCTCGTCCCGCTCCTCGTATGTGCCACCGGCGCCGGATGGTCGCGGGGGATGGCCCTCGCCGGAGTCTTTGCGGTCGGTTTCTTCGGGACGTTGCTCGTGTGGGTCAGCATCGTCGGCTGGGTCGCGTGGGGGGCCCTCGTCATCCTCGAAGGGGTCTTCATCGCCGGTTTCGGCGCGGTCTACGGCGGGCTGTCGGGACGTCTATCGGGGCCGGGCCGGATCGCGCTCGCGGCGACCGCGTGGATGGTCTTCGAATACCTGCGCGCTCACGTTCCGGTCGTCGGGTTCCCGTGGGGAGCCCTCGCACAGAGCCAGCACAACCTGTGGTGGATGCTGCGGGTGGCCGGGATCGGCGGGACCGTGTTGCTCGGTGGGGTAGTGGTGGCGGTCAACGCCTGCATCGTCGAGGCGTGGAGGACGCGATCGCTGTGGTACTCGACGGCCGGAGCGGCGCTGCTGCTGGCCGGCTTCGTGATCCCCGGACCGGCTTCGGGTGGGACCCCGGTGACGGTCGCGCTCGTGCAGGGGAACGTTCCCGACAGACCGCCGAGTCTCGAGAAGGACCTGCAGATCCTCGACTCGCACGTGCACACGACGGAACAACTGGATCGCCCGGTTGACCTGGTCGTGTGGCCGGAGAGCTCGGTCGCGATCGATCCCGACGAGCCGGTGGTGGCGGAGCAGATCGCGACCGCGGCGCAAGCCGTCGATGCCCCGATGATCGTCGGCGGCAACGAGCCGGACGAGAGCGGCGACCATTACCTGGTCGAGGCGTTCGAGGTCGCGCCTGACGGCTCGATCGTCGATCGCTACCAGAAGACGCACCTGGTCCCGTTCGGCGAATACGTCCCGGCACGCCGGTTCCTCGACTGGATCCCTATGTTGTCTCAGGTTCCGTACGACGCGCTGCCCGGTGACGTAGGCAAGACCTTCAACGTCGCGGGAGGTGACGTCGCGCCGGTCATCTCGTTCGAAGGCGATTTCGGCTCGCTCGTGCGAGGCCGCATCGCCGCCGGTGGGCGTCTCCTCGTCGTGGCGACCAACACCTCGACGTGGGGACATTCGTGGGCATCGGCACAGCACGTCGCCTTCAGCCAACTGAGAGCGGCCGAGAACGGCGTCTGGACGGTCCACGCCGCGCTGAGTGGGATCTCGGCGTTCATCGACCCCTCGGGCCGGGTCGTCTCGTCGCTGGGGCTCTACCGAACGGGGTCGCTGACCCACGACGTCACGTTCGTGCCGCGGGTAACCGTCTACGCGCGTCTGGGGGACCTGGTGCCCGGGGTGGTCGTGCTGGTGGGCATCGTCGTCGTGGTGGCGGACCTACGGCGCCGAGCGCGGGTACCTTCGCCCGATGTCTAGCTCTCCTCCCGCCACCGTCGACGCGGTGGTGATCGTTCCCACCTATAACGAGCGCGACTCGATCGAGGAGGTCGCACGGCGGTTGTTCGCCGCGGCGACCGAGGGGGTCGACCTCCTGGTGGTGGACGACGGCTCTCCGGATGATACGTCCGCGGCGGCGGAGACGGCGGGCGCGCGGGTGCTCCGCCTCCCCCGGAACCAGGGAAAGGGCGCCGCGCTCGCAGCCGGCTTTCGCGCTTCCACGGGCG
>DASSMG010000179.1:0-3688 GCA_035688995.1 Actinomycetota bacterium | reverse complement strand
CTGAAGATGAAACGGGACTTCGACCTGCGCGATCCCGCGGCGAGGCGAGCGGTGGCCGACCGGCTGCGGACGGTGCCGCTCGACCGCGACGGGGTGGCCCCGCGTTCCAACGGGGAACCGGACGACGACGAGGTGACCACTCTGCGGACGGCAGTCGAACGCCATCCCGTGCACGACTGTCCCGAGCTCCATCGGCATCTCCACTTCGCGCAGCGCGCCGACAGACTGAGACGCGAGATCTCGAGCATCGACCGACGGGTCGGTCGGAGAACGCGGACCCTCGCTCGTCGCTTCGAGCTGGTCCTTGAGGTCCTCGAGGAGCTGGGTTACGTGCGGGATTGGAAGCTCACCGACAAGGGAGAGACCCTCAGCCGCGTCTACAACGAGTCCGACCTCCTCGTCGTGGAGGCGATCCGCAACGGCGTGTTCGACGAACTCGATGCGGCGGAGCTGGCTGCGATGTGCTCGACGTTGGTGTACGAAGCGCGCGGCCCCGATATCGACGTGGTGCACGAGATGCCGACCAAGGCAACCGCGGCGGTGTGGCGGCGCCTGATGCAGGAATGGCGGAAGGTCCGGCGGCGCGAGGACCAGCGCGGATTGGAGCTCACCCGGGAGCCCGACCCCGGTTACGCACAGCGGACCTACCAGTGGGCCGCCGGTCGCCCGCTCGAGGAGGTGCTGGACACCGACGACGCGCCGGGAGACTTCTTGCGGAACATGAAGCAACTGATGGATCTGCTGCGGCAGTTGGAAGACGTCGCGGCGACGCCGTCCCTCTCGGCGACGGTGCACGACGCACTCGAACAGATCAAGAGAGGGGTCGTGGCGTATTCGTCGGTCGAGCCGTGACGGGCTCCTCACCGGGAGGTAGCGTGTAAGGATGCTCCCGCCATGAGAGACGTGTTCATAGTCGACGCGCTGCGGACGCCGATGGGTCGTTTCGGCGGGGCCCTGGCCGGGGTGCGCCCGGACGATCTCGCGGCTCACGTGATCGAAGCCCTGGTCGCGCGCAATCACGTGCCCGGCGACCGCGTCGACGACGTCGTGTGGGGCGCTGCGAACCAGGCCGGTGAGGACAACCGCAACGTCGCACGGATGGCGTTGTTGCTGGCTGGTCTGCCGATCGAGGTGCCCGGGGTCACCGTCAACCGTCTGTGCGGATCGGGCCTCGAAGCGGTCAACGCGGGCTATCGCGAGATCCGATCGGAAGAGGCCGAGGTGATCGTCTCGGGCGGCTCCGAATCGATGACCAGGGCCCCGTTCGTGATGTCGAAGGCCACTAAGCCGTTCGACCGCCGGGCCGAGATCTACGACACGTCGATCGGATGGCGGTTCGTCAACCCCCGGATGAAGGAGCGCTACGGGAGCCACGCGATGGGGGAAACGGCAGAGATCAACCGCCGGGACTACGGGATCTCGCGCGAAGAGCAGGACGCGTTCGCGCTCGAGAGCCATCGGCGCGCCGTAGCAGCGCGCGACGAGGGACGCTTCGATGACGAGATCGTCCCCATCGAGGTTCCCGACGGCAAGAGCACGACCACGTTGTCGCGCGACGAACCTCCGCGCCCCGACACGACGATCGAGAAGCTCGCCTCCCTTCGCCCCGCGTTCGAGAAGGACGGCACGGTGACGGCGGGCAACTCCTCGAGCCTCAACGACGGCGCGGCCGCGGTCCTGTTGTGTTCGGAGCCCGCTCTGCGCGAGCACGGTTGGACTCCACGCACGCGAATCGTCACCTCGGCGGTTGCCGGCGTCGAACCGCAGCGGATGGGCATCGGTCCGGTGTTCGCGACTCGTAAGGCTCTCAAGCGGGCCGGTCTGACGCTCGACGACATCGGTTTGGTCGAGTTGAACGAGGCGTTCGCAGCCCAGTCGCTCGCGTGCATCAAGGAGCTCGATCTCGACCTCGCCAAGGTCAACGTCAATGGTGGCGCGATCGCGTTGGGTCACCCTCTCGGCTGCTCCGGCGCGCGCATCCTCACGTCGCTCGTTCACGAGATGGGTCGCCGCGACACCCGCTACGGCCTCGCGACGATGTGTATCGGCGTGGGGCAAGGCATCGCCACCATCGTCGAACGCGTCTAGGTTCCCCTTCTTGTCTGCCGCCGAGGAGCTCGCGGACCTGGTCGGATCGCACCGGGTGAGCGTTCACGACGGAGATCTCGACAAACACTCGCGCGACCGGTCACCCCGTGCCTTGATCGCGCATCGCCGCGGCGACGGCGCGAACCGGCCGCTCTGTGTCGTGCGGCCCCGAACGACTGCTCAGGTGGCGTCGGTCGTCGGGTGGGCCAACTCGACGAAGACACCGCTCGTCCCCTACGGCGGGGGCAGTGGGGTCGTGGACGGGATCGCCCCCGCAGGAGCGGTGGTGGTCGAGCTCCGTGCGATGAACGAGATCCGCGATTTCGACGAAAGCAGCCGGTTGGTCCGGGCCGAGTGCGGGGTCCTGGGCCCCGACCTCCAGAACGCTCTTGAAGAATGGGGCTACGTGTTCGGACATCAGCCGCAATCGATCGGCATCTCGACCGTCGGCGGATGGATCGCCACCCGCGCATCGGGCCAGCTGTCGACCTATTACGGCAACATCGAGGATCTGGTCGCCGGGCTGGAAGCGGTATTGCCGGACGGAACCGTCGTGCGCTCCAAGACGAGACCGCGATCGTCCACCGGACCCGACGTCGCGTCTCTGATGTTCGGATCCGAAGGAACGCTCGGGATCGTCACGGAGGCAACGCTGCGCGTGTCGCCGCTGCCGGACGCGCGTCTGGACGTCTGTCTCCGGTTCGAGCACATGAGAGACGGTGTTGCCGCGTGCCGGAGGATCGTCCAGCGAGGACTCAGACCAACCCTCATGAGGCTCTACGACCGCGACGACTCGACCCTGTTCCTGCGCTCCCATCCCGACGAGCCTCCCGGCAACCTCCTCCTCCTGTCGTTCGAAGGACATGGCGTCGACGAACGCGCCGAGGAAGCCATGCATCTGTCGCGCGGCGAGCGCGGCGACCACGGTCTCGTCGACCACTGGTGGCGGCATCGCAACGATGCGGTGGGGGAGTACGCCACGACGATGTCTGGGACCGGGCTGCTCGGGGCGCACGGCGTGGTCGACACGATCGAGATTGCGGGGACGTGGTCGTCACTGCGGGACCTGTATCACTCGGTCAAGACGGCGCTGGCTGCGGAGGCGGACTTCGTCGGATGCCACCTCTCCCACCACTACGTGGACGGCGCCTGTCTCTACTTCACGATCGCCTCGGCTACGGCCGACGACACCGCCGCGGAGAAACGTCTCGATGCGTGGTGGGAAGTTGCGATGCAGGCATGCGCCTCCGCGGGCGGAACGATCAGCCATCACCACGGCATCGGGCGCAGGAAGGCGCGGTGGCTGCGATCGGAGGTCGACGGATGGTGGGACACGCTCGTGACGCTCAAGAGCGTCATGGACCCGAACCGGATCATGAACCCCGGAGCACTGGGCCTGTGACGTCGCCGTACGGACCGATCGTCCTGATCGCCAACGCACGCTCCGGCAAGGGGGCCGTCCAGAAGGTCCTCGACGAGGTGACCGAAGCCCTGACCCGGCGTGAGCTCGAGCACGAGGTTCGGGTCACGGAATACGCCGGTCACGCGACGGTGATCGCGCGGCAGGCGCTCGACGAGGGGCGACGCTTCCTCGTGGCGG
>DASSMG010000178.1:0-5202 GCA_035688995.1 Actinomycetota bacterium | reverse complement strand
AGATCGACGGCACGCACCGAATGGGTCAGCGCGCCGACGGAGATCAGGTCCACGCCGGTTCTTGCGTACTCGGCGATGTTGTCCAGGGTGATGCCCCCCGAGGCTTCCAACAAGACCTTTCCACCGGCTCGTGCCACCGCGGCGCGGATCTGATCCGGGGACATGTTGTCGAGAAGCACCGCATCGACCCCTGCCGCGGTGGCGGCATCGAGTTGATCGAGGTCCGTCACCTCGACCTCGATCTTCAAGCCGTGGGGGGCCGCACGCCGGGCCCGTTCGACCGCCTCGGTCACGCTTCCGGCGCCGACGATGTGGTTGTCCTTGATCAGGATCCCGTCGTCGAGACCGGCCCGATGATTCGAGGCGCCGCCGGTCCGAACCGCGTACTTCTCGAGCACGCGCAGTCCGGGGGTCGTCTTGCGGGTGTCGACGACCGTCGCGGTCGTTCCCGCGACCGCCTCGACGTAGCGACGGGCGGCGGTCGCGATCCCCGACATCCGTTGCAAGAGATTCAGGGCGGTGCGTTCCCCCGTCAGTATCGAACGCAGCGAGCCGTCGAGCCGCGCCACGACCGCGCCGGCCTCGACCGCGTCCCCATCACGGACCTGGGGGTGCCACTCCACGTTTCCCAGCTCGCGGAAACATGCCTCGGCCACCTCGAGGCCGGCGATGACCGCCGGCTCACGGGCCTCGATCCGCGCTGCTGCGAGCGCGCCCTCGTCGATGACGGCATCGGTGGTCCGATCGCCTCGACCGATGTCCTCGGCCAAGAACGCCCGGACCATCTCGTCGATCTGCCACGGTTCGATCTGCTCCATCACAGGTAGCAACGCCGCGACCCCGTGGGGCCTTCCGCGGCTTAACCCCTCGTCAGCTCGTAGCCGCGCGACGTCAGGGCGGCCTTCAGCTCGTCGATATGGCCGGGTCCGCGGGTCTCGACCTGCAGGGCGACCTCGACCTGTCCGAGCTCGACCACGACCCCTTCGCGGTGATGTTCGATCCCCACGACGTTCGCCGCGGCTTCGGCGATCAAACCGAGAAGCCGATGCAACTCGCCGGGGCGATCCGGGATCCGAGTGTGGAACGCGTAGTAGCGACCGGATGCGCTGAGCCCGAACCGGATGACGCGAAGCAAGAGGAGCGGATCGATGTTTCCGCCGGACAACAGCACGACGGTCGGGCACCGGGGAGTCACGGCATCGGAGGTCAGGGCCGCCACCCCCGCGGCCCCCGCGGGCTCGAGGACCAATTTCATGCGTTCGGCAACGAAGACCAGGGCCTCGGCGATCGCTTCGTCCGAGACGACGACGACCTCGTCGACGAGATCCCTCACGTGAGCGAACGTGAGCTCGCCGGGTGAGTTCGCCGCGATCCCATCGGCGATCGTCGACATCTTCTCGAGCGTGACGGGGGCTCCGCGTTCGAGCGATGGTGGGTAGGACGCCGCACCTTCCGCCTGAACCCCGATCACCGAGATCGACGGCTTCAGATTCTTGAGCGCGGCCGCGACACCGGAGATGAGGCCGCCCCCGCCGATCGGCACCACGACCGATTCCACGTCGGGGAACTGCTCGAAGATCTCGCAGCCCGCGGTTCCCTGTCCCGCGATGATGTCGGGGTGGTCGAACGGATGCACGAACGTCGACCCACTCTCTTCGGCGAACTCCGTTGCGGCCGCGAACGCCTCGCCGAAATCGGAACCCGTCAGGACGACTTCGGCCCCGTAGCGCTTGGTGGCTTCCACCTTGGGAAGCGACGCCGCTGCAGGCATGAACACCCTCGACGGGGCCCCGGCGAGTGACGCCGCAAGGGCAACCCCCTGCGCGTGGTTACCGGCGGACGCGGCTACCACGCCGGCCGCTCGTTCCTCTTGATCCAGCCGGATGATCCGGTTGTAGGCGCCCCGGATCTTGAACGAGCCCGTGCGCTGGAGGTTCTCGCACTTGATGAGGACCTCACCGCCGACATGGCTCGACAGGGCGCGGGATCGATCCAGCGGCGTGGTGACCGCCACCCCCTGGAGACGCTGCCGCGCAGCCTCGATCTCGGCGAGTCCTACGAGGCCCTGAGTCTTCACCGGGATCATGGTGCCAGAAGTAGCCGTGACCTGCGACGATTGAGACGGCAAGGCGGCGAAGGCGCGGAGGACGAGAACATGCAGCAGTCGTGGGACCCCGGCTCCTGGAGAGGCTTCGACACGGCACAACAGCCGGAATGGCCCGATCAGGACGCCCTCGACGCGACGCTCAAAGAGTTGCGCGACCTGCCGCCGCTGGTCTTCGCGGGCGAGGCCCGGTCGCTGATGCGCGGGCTCGCCACCGCAGCGCGCGGGGAAGCGTTCGTGCTGCAGGCGGGCGACTGCGCCGAGGCGTTCGGCGACTTCTCGGCCAACGCGATCCGGGACAAGTTGAAGATCATCTTGCAGATGGCGGTAGTCCTCACCTACGCGGCCGGGTTGCCGGTGGTCAAGATCGGACGGATCGCCGGACAATTCGCGAAACCTCGAAGCTCTCCCAGCGAGAGCGTCGACAACGTGGAGCTTCCTTCGTTCCGCGGGCACGCCGTGAACGACTTCGCATTCGACGCGACGTCGCGGACCGCCGATCCGACCCGGATGTTGCGCGCCTATCACCAGAGCGCGGCGACCCTCAATCTGATCCGCGCGCTGACGAAGGGTGGATTCGCGGATCTGAACCAGCTCCACGTCTGGAATCAGGAGTTCGTCGCGGGGAGCAAACAGGGACTCCGCTACGAGCGCGTCGCGCGCCAGATCGACCGTGCGCTCCGGTTCATGGCTGCTTGCGGCGTCGACCTGGGCATCGATTCGAGGCTGCACGAGGTCGACCTCTTCACTTCGCACGAGGCATTGCTCCTCGGTTACGAAGAAGCCCTGACGCGCGAGGACAGCCTCACCGGCGAGTGGTACGACTGCTCGGCCCACCTCCTTTGGATCGGTGAGCGCACGCGCATGCTCGACGGCGGCCACATCGAATTCGCGCGGGGTATCCGCAATCCCGTGGCGTGCAAGATCGGACCTACGGCCACCGGCGACGACGTCCTGAGGTTGTGCGAGGTCCTCGATCCCGACGGCGAACCAGGACGCCTGACGTTCATCTCACGGATGGGCTCGGGTCTCGTCGAAGAGGTGCTGCCCCCTCTGATAGCCGCGCTCGAGCGCGAGGGCCGGCGGAACCTGTGGATCTGCGACCCGATGCACGGCAACACCTTCTCCACGCCGGCGGGGCTCAAGACGAGGCGTTTCGGAGACATCCTCACGGAGATCAAGAACTTCTTCGCGGTGTGCCAGCAGGAGGGGATCCCGCCCGGAGGAGTGCACATCGAGCTCACGAACGAAGACGTCACCGAGTGCCTCGGGGGCGCGGAGGAGATCGGGGACCACGACCTCCAGGTGCGCTACCAGGCGCTCTGCGACCCCCGCCTCAACGCCCGGCAGTCGCTCGATCTCGCATTCGAGATCAGCGAGCTGCTACAGCCGAACTAGCCGCGGATCAGGGGCCGGGCGGCGGCCAGGATCTCGTCGATATCGCCGTGCCGCCCCGTGCGCTTCTTGGAATAGACGAGTTCGTCCCCGACGGTGACCTCGAAGACCCCACCCCGCGACGGGATGATCGTGACCTCGTCGACGAAATGTTCGAATTCTTCTAGTAGGCGCTCCGTCAGACCGACGGCTCTAGGTGCGTAGCCTCATTGGGCGCAGTACTCGATGGAGATCTTCACCCCCCCAGTTTAGGGGCGAAGACCCTTGATTAAGCGCGGTTCTCGGCCAGACTGGTCAGGAGACCAACCGAAGGAGAACCATGAGCGCAGCCGTTTGGATCGTCATCGCAGTCGTCGTATTGCTAGTCCTGTTCCTGGTCACCGCGTACAACCGACTGGTCAGGCTCCGCAACCGGATCGATGCAGCATGGTCCCAGATCGACGTCCAGTTGAAACGTCGGTACGACCTGATCCCGAACCTCGTCGAGACCGTCAAGGGATACGCGGCGCACGAGCGGGAGACGCTGGAGGCGGTCGTCCGCGCGAGGCAGCAGGCCCAGCAAGCCACGGGAGTCGAGCAGCAGGCGCAGGCAGAGAACATCCTGACCGGTGCCTTGCGGCAGTTGTTCGCCGTCGCGGAGGCGTACCCGCAACTGAAAGCGAACGAGAACTTCCTCGCGTTACAGGAGGAGCTCACCGGAACCGAGTCACGGATCGCGTTCTCGCGCCAGTTCTACAACGAGCAGGTGCTCGCCTACGACAACGCGACCGAACAGTTCCCGACCAACCTGCTTGCCGGGATGTTCGGCTTCAAGCCGAAGCCGTACTTCGAGGTCGAAGAGGCGTCGCGCCAGCCCGTCCGAGTCGACTTCGGGCAGGGCGGCGGTACGGGCGCACCCGCGGGCACGACTCCGACACCTCCCGCGGCTCCAACGCCTCCCGCAGGAACCCAATCGCCGTAACCACTAAACGCGCCGCGAGCGCACCATAGACATATGTACGACCGCGTTGCCTCCAACGTACGCAAGACGTGGGGGCTGATGTTCATGTTCTTCGTGTTGATCATCGCCCTCGGGTTCATATTCAGTTACTTCTTCCAGGGCCTCGGCTACTGGCCGGTGGTCGCGGCGGTCGTGTTCGCGGTGGCGATGTCGTGGGGCTCCTACTTCGCCTCCGACAAGATCGCCCTGTCGATGAGCCATGCCGTGCCTGCCGACCCGACGCGTGACCGGCAGCTGATCAACGTCGTCGAGGCGCTGGCGATAGCGGCCGGGATACCCGCGCCGCGCGTCTACGTCGTCGACGACGCGGCCCCCAACGCTTTCGCCACCGGACGGGACCCGAAGCATGCCGCCATCGCGGTCACCACCGGGCTCCTGGGGAAGATGAGCCGCGACGAGCTCGAGGGCGTCATCGCCCACGAGTTGTCGCACGTCAAGAATCGGGACACGCTCGTGATGACGATCGCGGTCACCCTCGTGGGAGTGGTCGTCCTGCTCGCCGACTGGTTCCTCCGTGCGATGTGGTGGGGCGGAGGAGGACGGCGCAACCGCGACTCCGGCGGGTTGGGATTGCCGATCGCCCTCATCGGGCTCGTCCTATTGCTGTTGGCGCCCCTGTTCGCCCAGTTGCTCCAGTTCTCGATCTCGCGGCGCCGCGAATATCTCGCCGACGCCGATGGGGTCCTTCTCACCCGCTATCCAC
>DASSMG010000177.1:0-3798 GCA_035688995.1 Actinomycetota bacterium | reverse complement strand
CGACGATCAGGAGCCACACGAGCTTCGGGAGATTCCGCATCAGCGCTTCGTCCGTCGCGATCACGTCGAAGATGCAATAGACCCACAGCGCCAGCAACGCGAGGCCAAACAGCCCATCCGCGAAGAACATGCAACGAGCGTATCCAACCCGTCCGACACGAGCGTATCCAACCCGTCCGACACGGGCAGGTGGAGCGGATCGGGCTCGAACCGACGACCCCCGGCTTGCAAAGCCGGTGCTCTACCAACTGAGCTACCGCCCCTAGAACCCCAAGCCTAGGGGACTTGCAACCACAAAGCGGCGCGGCCGGAGCCGCGCCGCCTGTGGCGAGATATCGGGGTCTAGGAGATCAGCCCGC
Organism: Actinomycetota bacterium; assembly: GCA_035688995.1. Lineage (GTDB taxonomy): Bacteria > Actinomycetota > CADDZG01 > CADDZG01 > WHSQ01 > DASSMG01. Next base: position 3,439 of record DASSMG010000177.1, on the reverse strand, counting down.
GATCCAAGAGGGAATGGCCAGGAACGACGCGGGGCTGTCGTACTCGATCCCACCGGGACCGTAGGCCTCGCCGCCCTTGAACACCTCGAGGCGGAGCGCCTCGAAGGTGACCTTGTCGAACGACGGGTCGACCTGGATGCTGACCTTCGAGGTGTGGGTGGAACCCGGGGTCGACGTGAAGGTGTCCTCGAACGTGCCGAGCTCTTTGTCCTCGCCGGCAACCGTTCCGATCACGCGGACCCTGAACGTTGCCTGACCGGCGGTGAGACCCGCAGGCGAACACGCCGGATCCTGGACACAGTCACCGCCGTAAAGCGTGATCTCACCGGTGATCGGCCGGGACGTGTCGAGCGTGAGAGGAACGCCGTCGGCCGCGGGGTACTGCTCCCACAGGACGGAAGAGTCGAACGGCGCACCGGCGCCGGCCGCCTGATCGATCGCCTCGTAGGCGATACCTGCATCGACGAACCAACACGCGGTGTCGGGGCCGTCGAGCAGACTCAGCCTGGTGTTGTCGGCGTCGCCGCCGCAGTCATCCCGGCGCATGAAGAACTTCTGATCGACGGAAGTGACCGTCGGCTTGCGGTGCTTCTTCTTCTTCTTGGCCTGGGCCGGAGCGAGTGCCCCGAGAACGAGCGTCGCGGCAAGAGCCACGACCAGGATCTTCTTCATACCTACCCCCGCGGATAGACGGATACTGCTTGCCCTGGTTCTCCGCGAGGGGGGGTTCACCTGCGGCACGTCGTGGCGGAAGCACGTCACCGGATGACGCAGTCTTAGGGTTCGCCCATGCTTGTCTTGCGCCGTGGCGACGTGGAGGCATCGCTGGACATCGATCGCCTGATCGCCGCCCTCCGGGACACCTTCCGCGATGTCAGCGCGGGGAAGACCTCGAGCCCTCCTCGGACCGCCGCTCTCGTACCGGACCGGGCCGGCTACCTGGGAGTCATGCCCGCCTTCGTCCCGAGTCTGGGTGTTCTCGAGACCAAGCTGGTCTCGTTGTTCCCCCAGAACCGGGATCGGCCGACGCACCAAGCGGTCATCGTGGTCTTCGACCCGACCAACGGCACCCCGACCGCGCTACTCGACGCCGAATACATCACCGCGGTGCGAACCGCCGCCGGTTCGGCCGTCGCAACCGATCTGCTCGCGAGACGGGAAGCCTCGGTTCTAGCGATCGTCGGGACCGGCGTTCAAGCCGCGTCGCACGCACGGGTCGTCACGAGGGTCAGGTCTTTCGATCGGATCCTCCTGGCAGGGCGAGACGCCGACAAGGCGCTCGCGCTTCGGGATCGACTCAGTTCGGAGCTGAGCGTGAGCGTCGAGGTGGCGGACGCAGAATCGGCCACCAGGGATGCCGACGTCGTGTGTGCCACGACTCATTCGCCCGACCCCGTCGTGCCCCGATCCTGGCTCCGCCCGGGTACCCACGTGAACTCGGTCGGCGTTCATCCGACCGGTGGAGAGCTAGACCGCGACACGATCAGGGACGGAGTGGTGGTGGTCGAGAGTCGGGCGGCCGCCCTGGCACCCCCGCCGGCAGGTGCGAACGAGCTCCTCGGCCCCCTCGACGAGGGGGTCATGCAGGAGGCCGACATCGCCGAGCTCGGTGAGGTTCTCGCCGGGGCGCGTCCCGGCCGCGCGTCGGAGGACGACCTCACCGTCTACAAGTCGGTCGGCATCGGCCCCGAGGACGCCGCCGCAGCCGCGATCGTTCTCGAAGCCGCCGGAAAACAGGGCCTCGGGGTGGACGTCTCGCTCGCCTAGTCCAGCTCGTGAGAGCGATCGTGGAGATCCCGTGGGATGCCGCGATGAACCGCCGGGGGGAGGGGAATATAGGTTGCAATCGGGCGTTTGACCCTGTGACTACCCAGCCAGGAGGGCTCCGTGTCGAACATGCAGGAAGTGAACGAGAACGACTTCAACGAAACCGTCCTCGCCTCCGACGTGCCCGTCGTCGTCGACTTCTGGGCCGAGTGGTGCGGACCGTGCCGCCTCGTGCATCCCGAACTCGAGAAGCTTGCCGCCGAGTACGAGGGCAAGGTGAAAGTCGTCAAGCTGAACATCGACGACTCGCCGACCATCGCCAGCAAGTACGGGATCATGAGCATCCCGACGATCGGGCTCTTCGTCGACGGTGACGTCAAGGCCCAGGTCATCGGCGCCCGGCCCAAGGACGACATCGTCATGGGTCTCGGTCTCAACGCCTAGCGCTCGTCAGATTCCTCTCGGGGGCCGCCTTCGGGCGGCCTCCAGCGCGTCCGGGGATGGCTCGTGGGGGGGAGGAACCGGGCTCCCCGACAGCGAAGTCGTTAGGACTGGACGAACTGGGAGGAATCCACATGAAACGCGCTGCCCTCGCGTTACTCGTTTCGGTCCTGATGGCGTTGATGCCATCGATGTCGGCGGCCGCCGGAAGTGGTGCCGAGGAGGGCGAGCACTCGAAGAACATCGTCGAGCTCGCCCACATGCCGTTGAACATCGTGAAGGGCCAATCCGTCACCGGAACCGACTTCGCGTTCCAGGGCAACCTGGTCGTGGCCGGTTCCTACCAGGGCATCGGCCTGTACCGGATCACACCCGGCGCTCCATACCTGAAGCAGATCGGTTCGCTCCACTGCGAAGGGGGCCAGGGGGACGTTTCGATCTGGGGGAACCTCGTCTTCATGTCCGTAGACTCGGCGCGCGTAGGCCCCGAGTGCACCACGAAGGACATGGCGCCGGCCGATCCGGGCTCCGCAGCGCAGAGCACGGCGTGGGAAGGCGTGCGGATCATCGACATCTCGAACCCGCAGCAACCGAAGGAGGTCAAGGCCGTCTACACGGACTGTGGCTCGCACACACACACGTTGTCGCCGGACGGCAAGGTTCTCTACATCTACGTCCAGTCGTATCCGCTGGGCGCGCCGGCACCGAAGTGCAACCCGGCCAGTCACAACAAGATCTCGGTGATCAAGGTGCCGCTCGACGACCCGGCATCGGCCGAAGTCGTATCGACACCGAGTGTGGCTCCGGCCATCGGTTGTCACGACGTCACGGTCGTTCCGCCGAAGCACCTCGCGGTCGCCGCGTGCATCAGTGAGTCGCAGGTGTGGGATATCAAGGACCCGGCCAACCCGACCGTGCTCGCTCACATCTACAACCCAGAGATCAACATCCACCACTCGTCGCAACTGACGTGGGACGGAAAGATCCTGGCCCTCGGTGACGAGACCGGTGGTGGTGGCGCGAACGGATGCGCCGGTCAGCAGGACTCGACTACGGGCGCGATGTGGTTCTACGACCTCACCGATCCGTCCAACCCGCAGCAGGTTGGGCACTACGCGCTTCCGCGCACCCCGGCCCCCGACGAGGTCTGCACGACGCACAACTTCGACATCATCCCCATGAACGATCCGAAGAAGTACATCGCGACTCCGGCCTACTACGACGGTGGTCT
>DASSMG010000176.1:0-9842 GCA_035688995.1 Actinomycetota bacterium | reverse complement strand
AGGTAGAGACGGGCGGCCACGAACTTGCGCGAGGCCACCTCGATCTTGCCGTCGCGAGCCCCGGCATCCCACCGGCCGCGCCGGTGCTGGCGGAAACCATGAGTCGCGGCGTCGAGATCATCAGCGAGATCGAGCTCGCCTACCAGCTCGCTCGGTGCCGCTTCGCCGCCGTCACCGGGACGAACGGGAAGACCACTACCACTGCGTTGCTGGCATCGATCCTCGAGGAAGCCGGAGTGCCGACCGCGGCTGCGGGAAACATCGGATGGCCGCTGATCGACGCGATCAGCGAAGTGCCTGAAGGTGGAGTCATCGCGGTGGAGGTCTCGAGCTTCCAACTGTGGGGGATCAGATCGTTCCGCCCCGAGGTGGCCGTCCTGTTGAACATCGCGGAAGACCACACGGACTGGCACGGCAGCGTCGACGCTTACGTGGCGGCCAAGGCGAGGATCACGGAGAACCAGACGTCTGCGGACCATCTCCTCGTCAATGCCGACGACGACCGCTGCGTTGCGATCGGAGGCGCGTCGGCGGCGACGGTAACCAGTTTCACTGCCACTCGCGCGAATCCGGCCGGCATCGGGGTCGACGGCGGCGCGATCGTCGTGGACGGCGAGCCCATCGTTGCGGTCGACGACGTTCCGTTGGGCGGCATCCCCGGTCTCGAAGATGCGGCCGCCGCGATAGGGGCGGCGGTGAAGCTCGATGTCGATCCGCGTGCGATAGCTCGCGCCGTGAAGGCGTTCCGACCTATGGGACATCGCTTCGAGGTCGTGGCGCGCGCCGACGACATCACCTACATCGACGACTCGAAGGCAACCAACCCCCACGCGACCCTCGCGGCCCTGCGGGGTCTCTCGGACGTGGTTCTGATCGCGGGCGGGCGGAGCAAGGGGATGGACCTGTCGGTCCTCACCGGGGCCGTGCCGCCCGTCACGGCGGTGGTCGCGATAGGGGAGGCCCATGCCGAGGTCGAGAGCGTGTTCGCGCGACTCGTTCCGGTCGAACGTGCAGATTCGATGGAGGAGGCGGTGAGGCTCGCTGCGAAGCACGCGGGTCCCGGAGGATCCGTCTTGCTGTCGCCTGCCTGTGCCAGTCTGGACATGTACGAGAGCTACGCCGCGCGCGGCGAGGACTTCGCGCGGGCGGTGCGCGAGTTGTTGGGAGCGAGGGGAACCGATGGCGACTGAAGGCTCGACGATCCGTGCGGCCACCGCGCGGGCCAAAGCTACCCCCCGGGGGGCATCGTCACGCGCCGACTCGGCGACGCTTCTGACCATCACGACCGCGGCGTTGGTTCTGCTCGGGCTCATCATGATCCTGTCGGCGAGCTTCGTGACCTCGTTCGCCGAATACGGATCCTCGTTCCTGTTCTTCAAGAAGCAATTGCTGTGGGCGGCGATCGGCATCGTCGCGTTCATCGCGTGTGCGCGGCTCGATTACCGGAAGTTGCGCGGGTGGGGTTACGTGCTGCTGGCCGGTGTCATCTTTGCGTTGTTCGCGGTCCTCGTCCCGGGCCTCGGCGTCGTAGCCGGTGGTAGCGCCCGGTGGCTGAACCTCGGGCCTCTGTCGTTCCAGCCGTCCGAGCTCGGAAAGCTCGCCCTGATCCTCTTCGCGGCCGATGTCTTCTCGAGGAAACAACCGTCCACGATGCGTGAGTTCGGACACACGATGTTGCCGATCGTCCCGATACTCGCCGTTCTGGGCCTGCTCATCATGGCGCAGCCGGACATGGGTACGACGTTGCTCATCGGGATCATCGGATTCGGGATGCTGTTCCTAGCCGGTGCGCCGGCGCGCTATCTGATCGCGATGGGGCTCGGGAGCGCCGGCATCGCCGTCATGGCCGCGATCGCGGAGCCTTATCGCCGCGAGCGCATGCTTGCGTTCCTCGACCCCTGGAAAGATCGGCTGGACTCGGGCTACCAGACCATCCAGTCGCTGATCGCTCTCGGGTCGGGCGGGTGGTTCGGTGTGGGTCTCGGCGCGAGTCGCCAGAAGTGGATGTACGTCCCGAACGCGCACACCGACTTCATCTACTCGATCCTGGGCGAGGAACTCGGGCTGCTCGGCACGCTCACGGTGCTCGGGCTCTTTGCCTTCCTCGCATATCTCGGGATTCGCACGGCCCGTCGGGCTCCCGACCGGTTCGGCATGTTCATCGCGTCGGGGGTCACGCTGTGGATGGCGTTCCAGGCCCTCATCAATATCGGCGCGGTCACGGCGACGCTTCCCGTGACGGGTGTTCCTCTCCCGCTCGTGTCCTTCGGAGGCTCGTCCCTCGTGGTGTCGCTCGTGGGGATGGGGATCCTCACGAACATCGCACGGCAGACGGATCTCGCGCGCCGCAAGAAGTGAGAGTCGTGATCGCCGGCGGCGGTACGGCGGGCCACGTCAATCCGGCCATCGCTCTTGCGAACGCGCTGTCCGGCGACGACGTCTCGTTCGTCGGAACCGCGACGGGGGCCGAAGCGGATCTCGTGCCGGCCGCGGGATTCGCATTGCACCGGATCGAAGTCGAAGGCTTCGACCGGGCTCGACCGCTGGCACTTCCCGCGGTCGGTTATCGGGCCGCACGAGCGGTTGCCGCGGCACGTCGGCACCTCCGCGAGGTCGAGGCGGATGTCGTCGTGGGGATGGGTGGTTACGTGAGCCTGCCGGTGTGCATCGCGGCATCAACCGCACGGATACCCGTCGTGATCCACGAACAGAACATCGTTTTCGGACTAGCCAACCGCGTCGCAAAGCGTTTCGCCCGTCGCGTCGCCGTGAGTTTCCGGGAGAGTCTCCCTGCGGCCGGACGTCATGGTGTCTTCGTGGGCAATCCCGTGCGCGACGAGATCGTGCAGATGGACCGCGAGCGCGAGCGTGCGGCCGGCATCGAGGAGTTGGGGCTCGACCCCGCGCGGAGGACGGTTCTCGTCTTCGGCGGTAGTCAGGGGGCGCGCAGCATCAATCAGGCTGCGGTGGGGTTGCGCGATCTCTGGAGCGACCGGACCGACCGTCAGATCGTCCACATCACGGGGCGCGGCTTCGAACCACCTCACGCCGAGACGTCGTCGCTCATCTATAGGTCGCCGTCTTTCATGGACCGCATGATTCGCGCCTACGCGGTTGCCGATGTTGCCGTGTGCCGCGGAGGAGCGACGACGCTCGCCGAACTGACCGTCGTGGGGCTCCCGGCTCTGGTAGTCCCGTATCCGTACCACCGCGACCGTCAGCAGGAACGACAGGCGCGCGTTCTGGAGGCGGGCGGCGCTTGTCGCGTGGTGCTCGACGGGGAGCTCACTCCCGGGCAACTCGGGAACGACCTCGACCGCATACTGGGCGACGATGACACTCTCGACTCCATGGGCGCAGCAGCGCTCGCCCTGGGGCGGCCCACCGCGGCCGCCGACCTTGCGGACGTCGTGAGGGGGGTGGCGTGATGTTCGAGCCCAACTCCCGCGCTCATTTCATCGGCGTCGGCGGCGCCGGGATGTCCGCCATCGCCAAGGTTCTCGTCGAACGAGGTGTTCGGGTTTCCGGGTCGGATCTCAAGAGATCGCGAGCCGCGACGACCCTCGAAGCGATCGGTGCCCGGATAACGATCGGGCATTCGGCCTCTCTCGTCGATGGTGCCGATGTCGTCGTCGTGTCTCGAGCCATACCGGCCACGAACCCGGAACTGCGACGTGCCGAGGAGCTCGGAATCCCGGTCGTCCCGCGCGGAGATGCCCTTGCCGCGGTCCTGCACGGCTCGCGCAGCATCATCGTCGCCGGAACGCATGGGAAAACGACCACCTCGTCGATGGTCGCGACGATCTTGCGCGAAGCGGGGCTCGATCCCACGTATCTGATCGGCGCCGGTCTCAACGACGTCGGGAGCAACGCACGAGCCGGACGCGGCGATCTCTCGGTTGCCGAGTCGGACGAGAGTGACGGGTCGTTCCTTCAGCTCGAGCCGTTCGTCGGTGTGGTCACCAACATCGAGCTCGATCACGTCGACTACTGGGGCGACCTCGAAGCCGTGCGCGACGGTTTCCGGCGTTTCGCCGAACGGATACGTCCCGACGGTGCCCTGGTCGTACCCGTGGAAGAGCGGGACCTCGCCGACGTCTCCTCGATCCGGACGTTCGGAGACGGGGGAGACATCGTCGCCGAAGCGGTTCGCCCGGTTCCCGGTGGGAGCCGGTTCGACCTTTCCGACGGCGTTCGGTCCTTCGACGTGATGCTGCGCGTACCCGGGTTGCACAACATCGCGAACGCCCTTGCCGCCGCCGCGGCGTGCGCGGCTGCGGGTCTCGATCTGCAGACGGTCGCAACGGGGTTGCAGCGTTTCACCGGCGTCGAACGCCGTTTCCAGGTTCGGGGTGAGGCCGGGGGTGTCACGGTCGTGGACGATTACGCACATCATCCGACCGAAGTGCGGGCAACCCTCGCGGCGGCGCGCGCGGGGGAGTGGCAGCGGGTGCTCGCGTTGTTCCAACCACACCGCTATTCGCGCACGGCTGCCTTCAAGGAGGACTTCGGGTCCGCGTTCGACGACGCGGATCGGATCGTCGTGACCGATGTCTACGGTGCCGGTGAACAGCCGGTGCCCGGAGTGACGGGGAAACTGATCGCGGATGCCATCTGCGAACACATCCCGGGACGTTCGGTCGCGTACATCCCTCATCGGACCGAGCTCGTCTCGTATCTCGAGAAATCCTGCCGTTCGGGAGATGTGCTGCTTACCCTGGGTGCAGGTGATGTCAATTCCGTTGGCGAGGAACTCCTCGCGCGACTATCGCGATGACGAAACAGGAGCTGTACGAGCGACTGCGCGCGCGCATGCGCGGCGAGGTGGTCCTTGACCGCGCGCTCGCTCCGCTCACGACCTATCGGCTCGGCGGTCGGGCAGACGTGTACGTCGAGCCCGCCGATGGAGACGATGTGGTTGCAGCCGCGGAAGTTCTCTCCGAGGAACCGTCGACCCCGCTCCTCGTCCTCGGCCGGGGATCGAATCTCGTCGTGTCGGACGAGGGGTGGCCGGGGGTCGTTCTTCGACTCGGGCCGTCTTTCTCGTGGGTGCACGAATCGGCAAGCGGCGCGGCCGGACTCCGCGCCGGGGCGGCGACACCTCTTCCTTTCCTTGCGAACTGGGCGGCGCGCCGCGGGCTTGCGGGCGTCGAGTTCACGATCGCGATCCCCGGCAGCGTCGGAGGCTCGGTGAAGATGAACGCGGGGGCCCACGGCCGCTGCATGGCGGACTGCCTCGACCAGGTCTCTATCCTGAACGTTGCGACCAGGCAGGTCGAGTCGCGCTCTGCCGCGGCGTTGGACCTCGACTACCGGCGTTCGGGGCTGGGCGACGACGAGGTGGTGCTCGAGGCGTCCCTGTCCCTGTCCCGGGAGGACCCCGGAGCCGTCCGGGAACGGATGGAGGCGTATCGCCGTCACCGGGCCGAGACGCAGCCCGGAGCCGCCCAGAATGCCGGGAGCGTCTTCAAGAACCCTCCGGGCGACTCGGCCGGGCGACTGGTCGAGGCCGCGGGCCTGAAGGGCTTCCGCGTCGGCGGCGCCGCCGTTTCGGACCTCCATGCGAACTTCTTCATCGCAGGCGAGGGCGCGTCGGCCCAGGACGTACGTGACCTCGTGGCAGAGGTCCGTCGCCGCGTGAACGAGCGCTTCGGGATCGACCTCGAACCGGAGATCCATTTCGTGGGCCGATTCGACGATGGAGTGGCGCGGTGAGCTCCGAGGTCGGGACCGTCCGCGAGAGGGTCAAGACCGATCCACGCATAAGCCGGCGGCGGCGAACGATCGCGCGGCTACGCCGGCGTCGCTCGCTCGCTCTGGCGATCGCAGCGGGAACGGTTGCACTCTCGATCTGGGTCGCCCTGTTCTCCCCGGTCCTGCATGTGGGGCGGATCCAGGTTCTCGGTGCGCATCACGTCTCGCGCGTCCAGGTGCAGCGAGCTGCCGCGATCTCGCACGACACGAACCTTCTCCTTCTCTCCACCACCGACGTGCAACGGCGCGTCGAAGGAGTTCCGTGGGTCGAGAGCGCGCGCGTCGAACGGAAACTCCCCGGGACCGTAAGCATCCGGATCGAGGAGCGACACCCCGCCATGGTGCTCACGCTCGCGACGTCGAGTTGGGTCCTCGATGACCGCGGACGCGTCCTCCAGGCGGCGACCTCGAAAACCGACCTACCGACGATCGGGGGAGTGGAGATGGATGCCCCGAAGCCGGGCGACGTGATCGACGACCTCGCGGTCGCCGGCGGTCTGCGCGTGTGGCGATCGCTGCCGAAAGAGGTGCAGAAGAAGGTCGACGCGATCTTGTCGCCGACGACGGAGAGGATCTCGCTCGCCCTCGGTCAGACCGTCATCCGGTACGGAGCGGCCGAGCACTTCCGCGCCAAGGTGGCGGTTCTCAAAGCGCTACTGGCGCGCCTCGGCGCGCGGGGGATCACCCCGAGCTACATCGACATCAGCGTCCCGACGAATCCCGCCGTCGGTCCTCCCGCGACCGCGGCGCCGCCCACCACGAGCACCGCTCCCACCCCGGCCCCCACGGTCGCACCAAGCCCGACCCCGACGCCGACCCCCTAGAACAGAGCCGCTCCGCCCGCGCGTCGCGCCGGCGCGATGGGTTTTTCAACCGCGCCGAACTTGCGCGCGACGGTTGACGCGATTTCGCGAAGTGCTATATTGCTCAACCATTACTGCAGGTTGACATAACCATAAGCCTGAAGTTGAACGTCAGACATAAGAAAACCGGTGCTGACCTGCACAGATGCGTCGGGACTCGATCCCGGCACGGAACCCTGAACCACAGGTCGAAATGAGAAGGGAGGGCGCGATGGCGACAGGGCCGCAGAATTATCTGGCGGTGATCAAGGTCGTCGGGATCGGCGGCGGGGGTGTTAATGCCGTCAACCGAATGATCGACGTCGGCCTCAAAGGGGTCGAGTTCATCGCCGTGAATACGGACGCGCAGGCTCTGTTGATGTCCGACGCCGATGTGAAGCTCGACATCGGTCGTGACCTCACGAGGGGGCTGGGCGCGGGGGCCGATCCCGAGGTCGGCCGTCAAGCAGCCGAGGAACACCGCGAGGAGATCGAAGAGGTTCTCAAAGGTGCCGACATGGTGTTCATCACCGCGGGCAAGGGTGGTGGGACCGGAACCGGAGGCGCCCCCATCGTCGCGGAGATCGCCAAGTCGCTCGGTGCTCTGACGATCGGTGTGGTCACCCGGCCGTTCAGTTTCGAAGGCCGGCAGCGTGCGGTGAAGGCCGAGCAGGGCATCGCCAACCTGAAGGAAAAGGTCGACACGCTCATCGTCATCCCGAACGACCGACTGCTCGAGGTCGGCGACGCGACGACGTCTCTGCTCGAGGCGTTCCGCATGGCGGACGAGGTTCTTCTCCAGGGTGTCCAGGGGATCACCGATCTCATCACGACGCCGGGTCTCATCAACCTCGACTTCGCGGACGTGAAGGCGGTCATGACCGACGCCGGCTCGTCCCTCATGGGTATCGGTCAGGCACGCGGCGACACGCGCGCCGAGGACGCCGCTCGTTCGGCGATCTCGTCTCCGCTACTCGAAGCATCGATCGACGGCGCTCGCGGCGTGCTGCTCAACATCGCCGGTGGGTCGGACCTCGGCCTTCGAGAGGTGAACGAGGCCGCATCCGTCATCACGAACGCGGCGCATCCCGACGCCAAGATCATCTTCGGTGCGGTCGTGGACGACACCCTCGGCGACGAGGTCCGCGTGACGGTGATCGCGGCCGGTTTCGACCGCTGGGGACAGCGGGAGGCCGAGGAGATCGTCAAGCCGGACGAGGAGATCTTCTCGATCCCGGCCATGGAGAACGGGGAGCCGACCTTCGTCGGCGAGGAGAGAGAACGGCTCGTGTTCGACGCCGAGGACGATCTCGACATCCCCTCGTTCCTCCGCAACGACTGAGCCATCCGAAGCAACTTCCCTGGAAAGGGGGCCGGTTCGCCGGCCCCCTTTCTTGTTTCGGGGTGGGCTCGTGGCCTGGAAGATAGGGGCGAGATGACACTCACGGAGTCGGTCACCGACGGGATCGGGTTGCTCACCGCAACGCTCGGGCCCGCGCGCGTCGCGTTCAGCGACCGGAACGGCGGTGTGAGCCGAGGTCCTTACGCGTCGCTCAACCTCGCGGCGAGGGGCGGGGACGACCGCGCCGCGGTGACCGAGAACCGGGCGCGCGTCGCGCGAGCGGCGGGATTCCCGGTGACGAACCTCGCCCTGGCGCGACAGGTGCACGGCGCGGATCATCTCGACGTCGCGTCCGGTAGTTCCGGCGTGATCGGCGAGGCCGACGTGTTGACCACTCGCGCCGCCGACGTCGCCCTCGGCATCCTGACCGCGGACTGCGCGCCGGTCGTCTTGGTCGGCTCGGGCGCGATCGGGGTGGTGCACGCGGGATGGCGCGGCGTCGTGGCGGAAGCCGTTGCCCGCGGCGTCGCGGAGGTCGGCGAGGTCGAAGCCGCATGGATCGGTCCCTCGATCCACTCCTGTTGTTACGAGGTGGGGCCGGAAGTCGTGGATGCGTTCCGCGCCCTCGATCTGCCGGTCGCGAGCTCGGACCGGGTCGACCCCGCCGTTGCCGCGGCCGCCCAGCTGGAACGTCTCGGCGTCACGGCGGTCGAGGTGAGCGACATCTGCACGTCGTGCGACGCCCGCTATTACTCGTACCGGCGGGACGGACTGACCGGCCGGCAGGGTGCGTTCGTGTGGTGGACCGAATGACGATCGCCACGCGCCTCGCGGCCGTTCGGGAACGGGTGGCGGCGGCGGCACGCGCGGCCGGTCGAGACCCCGCCGACATCACCCTCGTGGCGGTCGGAAAGACCTTCGGAGTCGACGTCGTGAGCGAGGCCATCGACGCCGGTGCCACCGACATCGGTGAGAACCGGGCCCAGGAACTGCGCGACAAGGTTGCCGTTCTCGGGGCCCGCGCTCGGTGGCATTTCATAGGGCCTCTGCAGAGCAACAAGGTTCGGCTCGTGGTGGGGAGTCACGTCGTGTTGATCCACTCGGTCGATCGGTTCGGGGTCGCCGAAGCGATCGGACGCCGCGCCGCTTCGCTCGGTTTCGAGCAAGACGTTCTGGTCGAGGTCAACGTCGGTGGCGAGGCCACCAAGCACGGGGTCGAGCCTCCACGGGCGGTGACGCTGGCAACGGAGATCTCGCAGCTACCGGGCGTCTCGGTTCGCGGTCTCATGGCGATCCCTCCGCGCGGCGACGACGAGGCCAGACATCACTTCCAGACGCTCGCCGCGCTCGGCCACGACGTGGCGGCCGAGATCCCCGGTGCCACGGAGCTCTCCATGGGCATGTCGCACGATTTCGAGGTCGCGATCGAGGAGGGCGCCACGATCGTCCGAGTGGGGCAGGCGATCTTCGGCCCCCGGCCGCTACCCAAGAAGCGGTAGAACTTCGCGGCCCCGGGATAAGCTTCCGGGCGATGGCCAGCGTGTGGAGGAAGACCCTCGTGTACCTCGGCTTGGTTGAGGACGACGAGTACGACGACTACGGATACGAAGACGTCGCGGAGGAGCTCGGCCCACCGCGACGCACCCGGCGCGTCCCGACACCCGCGCCCGGTGACGGCTACGCACCCGGCCCCCGCGCCGCCGCCGTCGTTACTCCCATCGCCGGCGCCAGCCCACGGTTCCACCTGGTGCATCCGACGAGCTTCAACGACGCTCAAGAGGTGGGGGACAAGTTCCGCGAGGGCTTCTCGGTGATCATGAACCTCCAAGCGGCCGATCGCGAGCTCGGCCGGCGCCTCGTCGATTTCGCCAGCGGCCTGGCCTACGGCCTCGGCGGCTCGATGC
>DASSMG010000175.1:0-4882 GCA_035688995.1 Actinomycetota bacterium | reverse complement strand
CGCAACGGCGTGGTCGTGACCTGCGCCCCTCGCCCCGATGGGGGCCCCGCCCGGGTCGGTCTGTCGGTCCGGCGAACCGCGGGCGGTGCGGTCCAGCGGAACCGGATCAAACGGCGCCTTCGAGCCGCCGCGTCCTCCTGCGAGCTTCCCCCCGGCGCCGATTTCGTCATCTCGGGCGATGCCTCGGTCGCGACGGCCGATTTCGATCGCCTGGTGAGTGCCGTGGCCGAGGCGGCCGCCGAAGTGGGAGGTGCCCGATGAGCCCTCTGGCGTGGTTGCTGAGCGCCGTCATCCGGGTCTATCGGGCCCTGATCTCCCCCTTGCTGGGCGCTCACTGCCGCTTCCACCCGACCTGTTCCGCCTATGCGCTCGAGGCGATCCGGGTGCACGGAGCGATCCGGGGGACGTGGCTTGCGGTGCGCCGGATCGCCCGGTGCCACCCCTGGAACCCCGGCGGGGTCGACCCCGTGCCTGAGAGGAAGGTCGCCTGATGGGATTCTTCGAGATCTTCGCCGGTGCTCTATCGGCGTTCTATGCGGTGATCCCGAGCTACGGCCTGGCGATCATCCTGCTGACGCTGTTCGTCCGGCTGCTCGTGATCCCGCTGTCGATCAAGCAGGTGCGATCGCAGCGAGAGATGCAGCGGATCATGCCCGAGGTCAAGGCGATCCAGAAGAAGTTCAAGGGCGATCGCCAGAAGATCAACGAAGAGACGATGAAGCTGTACAAGGAGCACGGGGTCAACCCGCTGGGGGGCTGCGGCCCGCTGCTTCTGCAGTTCCCGATCCTCATCGGGCTCTACTACGTGATCCGGCGCCCGCTCGCCTACATGGGGTACCAGCTCAAGGAGGGCGTCACCACCAGGTTCCCGGCACCGCACGACTACGCCCCCCGAGGCGGCGTCACGGGCCTGCTGGGGACGATCCAGCACTCCCGGCTGGCGAACGACCTCTTCGAGCACACCCTCGCCGCGGTGCGGTTCCTAGGGATCCGGCTCGACTGTTCCAGCAGCGACGCCCTCAAGAAATTCGACCCCTCGTCGGTCGGCCAAGCGTGTGGGAGCGGCCTACTGTCGGCGCTGCCCTACCTGTTCCTCGTGCTCGTGATGGGCTTCACGACCTACTACATGCAGAAGCAGCTCCAGGCGACCCGCGGCAACCAGGCGGACCAACCGGGGGCCAACCAGATGCAGATGATGACCCGGATCATGCCGGTGTTCTTCATGTTCCTCGGCTTCAGCTTCCCGTCCGGCGTGGTCCTCTACTGGATTACTGGGAATATCTGGATGATTGCCCAACAGCAGTTGATCCTGCGAGTGGTCCCCCACGAGCCGACCCCGGCAAAGAAGAACGGAGGCGGCTCCGGCTCGGGTAAGGCTCTCGCCACCAAACCGGCCAAGGGAACCCCGACCAAGAGCGACGGCGACAACGGTCAGCGCTCGCCGACCAGAGCGTCGAAACCGCATCCCTCGTCGAAGAAGAAAAAGAAACGATGAACGACAACGAGATGGTTCCCGAAGAAACGACGACCCCGGAGGCTCCGGCGGCCGCGGCAGACGCCGCTCCGGCGGAAGGGCTCGACACCGCCGCGGCAGGTTCCACCGAGGACCTCGAGCCGGCGACGCCGGAAGACGTCGCCGCGGCCGCTCAGGAGTTCGTCACGGGGCTCCTACAGTCGATCGGCCTCGAGGCCGAAGTGACCACCTCGGTCGAAGGGTCCAGCGCCTTCATCGATGTCGCCGGCGAGTCGCTCGGGTCGTTGATCGGCCGCCGCGGCCAGACGCTCGACGCGCTCCAGGAGCTGACCCGCACGGCCGTGCAGCGTCGGCTCCGGGCCCGGGTACGTCTCCTCGTCGACGTCGAAGGCTACCGGGCGCGCCGGAGGGCGAGCCTCATCGATTACGCCCGCGCCATCGCCGAACGGGCGAAGGAGAGGGGGACCGAGATCGAGCTCGAGCCCATGACCGCCTACGAGCGCAAGATCGTTCACGACGCCGTGGCCGAGGTCGACGGCGCCTCGAGTTTCTCCGAGGGCGAAGAGCCGAACCGGAAGGTCGTCGTCCGCGGCGAGTAGCACAGATGCCCTGGTCAGGGCATGAAAAGCGCGGAACATCAGGCCCGCCGGCTGGCCCGATACGCGGCCCTGGTGCGGGAGTTCGCCCCCCGGCTGGACCTCGTCTCCCCCGGTGACCTCGAGATCTTCGAAAGTCGACATGTCGCCGACTCGACACGGCTGGGCCCCCTGATCGCCACCGCCCCCGAGGGGCCGGCCGCGGATGTCGGCTCCGGCTCCGGCGTCCCGGGGATCCCCCTGGCGATCCTCGATCCTCAGCGGCACTGGACGCTCATCGAGCCGCGCGCTCGTCGAGCCGGGTTCCTCGAGGAAGCGATCCGCCGGCTCGAGCTCCCCAACTGCTCGGTCTTCGTCGGGACCGCCGCACAAGCGGCCGAGGGGGGCCTCGGAGGGTCGTTCTCGGTCGTCGTGGCCCGGGCCCTGGCGGCCCCGCCGCGGGCGGCCGAGATATGCCGGCCTCTCGTGGCTCCGGAGGGGTGGTTATTGCTGATGGTGGGGCGGGGAACGACCGTCCCGAATGCCGAAGAAGTCCTCCCCGGGGTGCTTAGGATCATGTCCTAAGCGTTGGGAGGCGATCGACAAGCGATGACCGTTGCGGACTGGGAGTTACTGGAAGCAAGGCCGATCAGGGCGGGGCATGGGCGCGTCGCCTGCATCGCCAATCAGAAGGGCGGGGTCGCCAAGACGACCACCGCGGTCAACCTCGGAGCCGCGCTCGCGCTCCGAGGTCATCGCGTGCTGATCGTCGATACCGACCCGCAGGGCAACGCGACCACCGGAGTGGGGATCGCGCGCGACGACGTCGAGAGATCGACCTACGACCTCCTCATGGGCGAGGCGTCCCTGGGCGAAGTGGTGCGGAAGACCGCGGTCAAGAACCTCGACTGCGTTCCCGCGTCGCTGGATCTGGCCGGAGCCGAGATCGAGCTGGCCGGGGTCGAGGCGCGTCACGAGCGACTGGCGGTTGCGCTGCGCCCGGTGCTGTCCGATTACGAGCTGATCTTCCTCGACTGTCCTCCGTCGCTCGGGCTCCTAACGGTCAACGCTCTCGCCGCGGCACAAGATCTGCTCGTCCCGGTTCAGTGCGAGTACTACGCACTCGAGGGTCTCGGTCAACTCGTGCAGACCGCCGACCGGGTTCGTCGTTCGATCAACCCCGAATTGCGCATCGCAGGTCTCGTACTCACCATGTACGACTCTCGTACGCGGCTGTCGGCTCAGGTTGCCGAGGAGGTTCGCTCGCACTTCGGCGACCTCGTCTACGACGCGCTGATCCCGCGCAGCGTTCGATTGTCCGAGGCTCCGTCGTTCGGTGAGCCGGTCGTCACTCTCGATCCTTCGTCGAAGGGCGCGACGGCGTATCGCGTTCTCGCGACCGAGGTCGAGGCGCGTTATGGATTGGAGGTCCATGTGCCACCGCCCCCGAAACCAAAGACGGCGCGTCCACCCGATGGCAGACCCGTGGTGGCCAGAGGAGAGCCGGGACCGCGCGGCCGCGGCGTTGGCACCGTTGCGCCGGAACCCGACGGTCTGGACGACGCGTGGCCTCGCCCCGAGTTCTGGTCGGTGTTCCGATGACGCGCCAAGCTCTGGGACGCGGACTCGATGCACTGCTTCCCACCGGTCCGACGGAGGTTCCGTCCCCCGCGGGACAAAACGCTTTGCGAGAGATACCGATCGAAGACATCCACGCGAACCCGCGCCAACCGCGCCGCACGTTCGATGAAGGTTCCATCGCGGAACTCGCGGTTTCCGTCGCCGAGCTCGGCGTGCTCCAACCCCTCCTGGTTCGCGACACGCTGGGTGGGTACGAGCTCATCGCGGGTGAGCGTCGTCTGCGCGCCGCGGGACAGGCCGGTCTTGCATCGGTGCCGGCGATCGTGGTCGAGACCGACGAGCGGGGCGCGCTCGAGCGTGCACTCGTTGAGAACATCCACCGCGAGGATCTGAACCCGATCGAAGAGGCAGCCGCGTTGCGGCAACTGATGGACGAAGGCGGCTTGACGCAAGAGGCCCTGGGCGAACGCATCGGCCGGAACCGGGTGACGATCGCCAACTCGCTGCGGCTACTCGAGCTTCCCGTTCCGGTTCAGCGGTTCCTGGCGGAACGGCGCTTGACGGCAGCTCACGGTCGAGCCCTTCTGGCGTTGCAAGGGAACCCGTTCCTCGAACGGCTCGCACGGAGGGCCGCCGACGAAGGCTGGTCGACGCGCGAGACCGAGGAACACGTCCGGCGTTATCGAGCGATGTCGGGGCTATCCCCTGCATCCTCTCGAAGCAAGCCGGCGCGCCCGGCGATCGCGGTGGACACCCAGCGCAAGCTCTCGGATCGTTTGCAGACCCGCGTGCGAGTTCAGGTGGGGGAGCGCAAAGGCAAGATCGTCATCGACTTCGTTTCGCAGGAGGAACTGGCGCGTCTAACGGGGTTGATACTCGGCGACGCGCCCGAGACTCAGAACGTCATCCCCGGCTAGAGGCGTCTTCGTAGTACCGCCGGACCCCGGTCACTATCGCGTCTGCGATGGCGCTGACGAACTCGGGATCGCCGAGCCGCTTTGCCTCCAAGTCGTTGCTGATGAAGATCGGTTCGACGAGAACCGCCGGCATCCGCGTTTCGCGAAGGACGCTGTAGGAGCGCGCGTGGCTGCGGCAATCGCGCAGGCCGAGCGTGACGAGCTCGGTTTGGATCTGGTCGGCCACCGTCTCTCCGGCAGGGGATCCGCCGAAGTAGTAGGTCGAGCATCCCTCCGCCGAAGGCTCTTCGTGCGAGTTCAGGTGGATCGAGATGAACAGGTCGGCGTCGACCTCG
>DASSMG010000174.1:0-7547 GCA_035688995.1 Actinomycetota bacterium | reverse complement strand
GATCAGGAAACGTGGGATGACCCATGTCGTCACGTGGCGAGCGAACGTTACGGATGCGGGCACGTACCAGGAGGAGAGGCCGTGTCGTTACGCGGGCCATGCTTTGGGAGCAGGTTTCAGCCGCGACGCCAGGGCGCGCGGACGGATCTTCCGGAGATCTCTCGCACCGACCCACGATGCAATCCTCGAGGTCGGAGCGATGGCGAGCCAATGCCTCTCACCACATCTGCACTTCGACGACGCCGGGCGACTCGAGCGGATCGA
This sequence comes from Actinomycetota bacterium, assembly GCA_035688995.1. Taxonomy (GTDB): domain Bacteria; phylum Actinomycetota; class CADDZG01; order CADDZG01; family WHSQ01; genus DASSMG01. Next base: position 7,283 of record DASSMG010000174.1, on the reverse strand, counting down.
GATCGCAGCGGGTTGGCGGTGAAGAGACTCATATCGTCCCGCCTCGTCGTGATTCTCGCGGCAGCCGTCGTGCTTTGCGGAGCCGCCGTCCCGTCTTCTGCAGCGGGCGCCCGCGTCGAGCGTTTCGCGAGCGCGTTCTGGATGTTCCCCACGAGTGACCCACACCAATTCGTGGCCTACGACGCGTTCGCATGGACGGATGAGGGAACCGGTGGCTTCGATATCGCGGGCGTCTCTCGTTCGATCTGTACGAAGGCGCGGCGGAAGAACGGCACGATGATCGAGTGCCGCGGTGGCGATTTCGTCTCGGCCGACCCGGCGAAGACCTTCGAGATGAGCCCCGACGGGTCATCGGCGACCCTCAGGATCGAGCGGCGAGGACACACGCACGTCGTCCACTGGACGTCGGATCCGACCGGCCTCGGTTTCTACGAAGCCGAGGAGATCTGCCTTCCATCAGGGGGCCAGGGCTACGGCGGCGGGATAACCCGCGCCGCGAGCGCGACCGGAAAGATCTTCGGCAAGAAGCTCGGTCGCAGCCGGTTCGCGGATATCGAGATCGGAGTCATGGTCTCTCAATGCGGGCTGCCCACTTTCCATCACGACCGCACCGGACGAGTGACGGGTTATTCGCTCCTGATCCCTCGCTAGGAAGGCGCGTCCGGCAGGCCGGTGATGTGGATCCCGGCGCGATCCGTTCCGTAACGGTGATTGAGGCCGATCAACAGAGCCGTGATCGGCTCGATGATGCGAGCGTTCTCGAGCGGACCCGCATCGACGTACCGCAGGTCCGGGATCGCTTCGACGAGCTCACGCACGACGGCTTTGCCGTCCTTGTTCCCGCAGACCAGGACGTCCCCCTCGACCCGGACGTCCAGATCGCCGACGGAGGTCGCCGACAGGCTGTGGAATGCCGCGCACATACGGGTTCCCTTCGGGAGGAAGGCGAGCCCGAGCTGCGCCGCGGAGCCCTCCCACACACCGAACACGTGCGTCGCCTTTCCTCCGAGCGACGCCTCCACCGGGACGGTCGCATCGACGACCACGGCCTCCGGTTGGATGCTCCCTGAGATGCTCTTGTAGATCGGCACGAAGCCCGAGAAGGGCACGGCTACGACCACGATCGAGGCCGACGACGCCGCCTCCGGGTTCTCGAGGCCGGTAACGGTCGCGTCGGTGACCACGGCGCGCAAGCGGTCGGCGGCGTCCTCCGCCTTGCTCGCCTCGCGCGATCCGATGACGATCTCGATCCCGGCACTCGCCCAGCGAGTACCCAGGGCGAAGCCGAGGTCACCCGTTCCTCCGACTATCGCTACGCGGTCGACCATCAGATCGTCGGAGAGGGCTCGAACTCGCCGAAGACGCCCCTCAAGACATCGGAGACCTCTCCAAGGGTTGCGTAAGCGGCGAGTGCTTCCCTCATCGGGTACAGCAGGTTGTCACTCCCCCGCGCGGCGGCATCGAGCGACTTCAAGGCGGCATCGACCGCACCTTGATCCCGGTCGCGGCGCACGCGCTGCGTGCGTTCGATCTGCCGCGCCTGGAGCTGCGGATCGAGGGCCATCAACTCGACCTGTTCCTCTTCGTCGAGGGTGTACTTGTTGACGCCGACGACGGTGCGCTCACCCGATTCGATCCCCTGGGCGATCGCGTATGCGGAATCCTCGATCTCGCGCTTCATCCAACCCGTTTCGATCGCCTCCACGGCACCACCCATCCCGTCGATCTTGTCGAGGTACTGACGAGCGCGTTCTTCGATCTCGTCCGTCATGGATTCGAGCATCCACGCACCGCCGAGGGGATCGACCGAGTCGACCACGCCGGATTCGGATGCGATGACTTGTTGCGTCCGCAGCGCAATGCGGGCGGCTTTCTCGCTGGGGAGCGCGAGCGCCTCGTCGAAAGAGTTCGTGTGCAGCGATTGCGTTCCGCCCATAACCGCAGCGAGAGCTTCGAGAGCGGTGCGGACGATGTTGTTCTCGGGTTGTTGCGCGGTCAGGGTCGCGCCCCCGGTCTGCGTGTGGAACCGCAGCATCATCGATTTCGGGTTGGTGGCACCGAAACGTTCCTTCATCACCCGCGCCCACAGACGGCGCGCGGCCCGGAACTTGGCCACCTCCTCGAAGAAGTTCATGTGACACGCGAAGAAGAACGAGAGCCGCGGTGCGAAATCATCGACCTCGAGACCCGCGGCGATCGCCGCCTCGACGTAGGCGATGCCGTCGGCGATCGTGAACGCCACCTCTTGCACCGCCGTGCACCCCGCCTCGCGCATGTGGTAGCCGGAGATCGAGATCGTGTTCCATCTCGGCAACCGGTCCCGGCAGTAAGCGAAGAGGTCGGTGATGATCCGCATCGAAGGACGGGGTGGATAGATGTAGGTGCCGCGCGCGGCGTACTCCTTGAGGATGTCGTTCTGCGTCGTACCAGTGATGCGATCCCCTCCGACCCCCTGCTTCTCCGCGACGAGTTCGTAGAGGAGCAGCAGGATCGACGCGGTTGCGTTGATCGTCATCGAGGTCGATACCTCGCCGAGCGGGATCTCGGCAAGGAGAGCCTCCATGTCGGCGAGGGAGTCGATGGCGACCCCCACCCGTCCGACCTCCGCTGCAGCGCGCGGGTGGTCGGAGTCGAATCCCATCTGGGTCGGTAGATCGAAGGCCACGGACAGACCCGTCTGACCGGCGTCGAGCAGGTAGCGGAAGCGGCGATTCGTCTCCTCCGCGCTCCCGAACCCCGCGTACTGGCGCATGGTCCAGACCCGTTGCCGGTACATCCCGGGATACACGCCGCGGGTGAAGGGAAACTCTCCGGGGGCACCGAGGTCTATCTCGCCGACCGAATCGCGGTCGTAGAGCGGCTGTATCTCTATGCCGGAATCGGTGCGTCGCTCTTGTGTCACGAGACCATGCTAGATGCACCGGGCGCTGCGGGACGGACGGTTAGGATGCGCGCCGCATGGCAACGGTCGAAGAGATCTATCGCAAACACAGACCGAAAGCGTTCACCGCGGAACGACGTCCATCATCGTTCGAGGTCTGGTCGTGGTTCTTCATGCGGATATCGGGCGTGATCCTGATGTTCCTGGTGCTGATCCACCTCTACATCATGCACATCCTCGGTTCGGGGGTAGAGCGCGTCGGGTTCGGATTCGTCGCGGCCCGCTGGAACACAGTCGGGTGGAAAACGTTCGACTGGTTGATGCTCTTCCTCGCGTTGCTGCACGGTGCCAACGGCCTCCGCATCATCGTGGACGACTACGTGAAGGGTCCCGGTGCGCGTACCGCGATCAAGGCGACGCTGTGGACCATCGCCGGCATCCTCCTCATCATGGGCACCGCCGTGCTCGTGACCTTCAACCCCTCGGCCGGGAGCTGAGTTGGCGACGTATCACGATTACGACGCCGTCATAGTCGGAGCAGGGGGTGCCGGGCTGCGCGCCGCCCTCGAGGCCGGACAGCGCGTCAAGACCGCGGTGATCACGAAGCTCTACCCGACCCGTTCCCACACCGGCGCCGCGCAAGGTGGGATGTGCGCGGCCCTTGCGAACGTCGAAGACGATTCGTGGGAGTGGCACGCATTCGACACGGTGAAAGGGTCCGACTTCCTTGCGGACCAGGACGCCGTGGACATCATGTGCAAGGAAGCAGTCGACGCGGTCATCGACCTCGAGCGGATGGGGTTGCCGTTCAATCGCACGGATGAGGGCCGGATCGACCAGCGGAGGTTCGGTGGTCACACGCGGAACCACGGCGAGGCCCCCGTTCGCCGCGCCTGCTACGCCGCGGACCGCACCGGCCACATGATCCTGCAGACGCTCTATCAGCAGTGCAACAAGGCGGGCGTTGAGTTCTTCTCGGAGTTCTTCATCCTGGACCTGGTGCTGTCCGATGACGGCGCCTGCTCCGGAGTCATCTGTTACGAGATCTCCACCGGTCAGATCCACGTGTTCCGCGCCAAGTCCGTGCTGTTCGCTACGGGTGGCTACGGAAAGATGTTCAAGATCACATCGAACGCTCACACGCTCACCGGTGACGGGCCCGGCATCCTCTACCGGAAGGGCCTGCCCCTGGAAGACATGGAGTTCTTCCAGTTCCACCCCACCGGCCTTTACCGGCTCGGCATCCTCCTGTCCGAGGCCGCCCGAGGTGAAGGTGGCATCCTCCGCAACGCCGACGGCGAGCGGTTCATGGAGCGTTACGCCCCGACGATCAAGGACCTCGCCCCGCGCGACATGGTCTCGCGCGCCGAGTTCTTCGAGATCAGGGAGGGCCGCGGGGCAGGGCCGAACAAGGACTACATCCTTCTCGATCTGACCCATCTGGATCCCGAGGTGATCGAGAAGAAGTTGCCGGACATCACGGAATTCGCCCGCACCTATCTCGACGTCGAGCCGTTGACGGAAGGAGTGCCGATCGTCCCCACCGCTCACTACGCGATGGGAGGCATCCCCACCAACGTCGAGGCAGCGGTGCTCCGCAACGAGCGCGGAGACGTCGTTCCGGGCCTCTATGCGGCAGGTGAATGCGCCTGCGTTTCGGTACACGGCGCGAACCGGCTCGGCACGAACTCGCTCCTCGACATCGTGGTGTTCGGGCGGCGCGGCGGGCTAGCCATGGCCGAGTACGCATCGACCGCACCGAAGCCGGACGTGCCCGAGGACGTTCACGAAGAGACCGAGAAATGGCTGGCCGGTCTGTTCGAGGGTGGCGGACCGGAGAACCCGGCCAACATCAGGGCACGGCTGCAGGAGACGCTGATGGCGAACGCCTCGGTCGTGCGCACGGACGAATCGCTGGGCGAGGCCCTCGACGACGTCACCGCTCTGCGCAAGGAGTACGCGCAGGCACGGGTGCGCGATCGCAGCAAGGTGTTCAACACCGACCTGACCGAGTATCTCGAGCTCGGCTTCCTGCTCGATATGGCGGAAGCTCTGGTGGTGTCTGCCAGGGCCCGAACGGAGAGCCGCGGCGGGCACTACCGCGAGGACCATCAATTGCGAGAAGACGAGCACTGGCTGAAACACACTTTCATCACCAGAGACAACGACGGTCAGACGAAGCTGGCATACAAGGATGTCGTGATGGGCAGATACGTGCCCGTGGAGAGGAAGTACTGATGGCCGACACCGCTGCGCGCGACGACTCGGACACCCAGGTCGAATCCCACGAGATAGACGTTGAGCTGAAGATCATGCGGTTCAATCCGGAGACGGACGAGAAACCGCACTTCGAGTCCTATACGGTGCGCGCCGACCCCACCGAGCGGCTGCTCGACTGCCTCCACAAGGTGAAGTGGTACCGCGACTCGTCGCTCGCTCTACGTCGCAGCTGCGCACACGGGATCTGCGGCTCGGACGCGATGCTGATCAACGGCGAGAACGCTCTCGCGTGCAAAGTGCTCGTGAAGGATCTCGACCAACCGATCACGATCGAACCGATCCGAGGGCTTCCCGTCATCCGCGATCTCGTCGTCGACATGGAGCCGTTCTTCGCCGGATACCTCGCGGTGAAGCCGTGGTTGATCACCGACGACAAGGAGCGCATGCCCGATCGCGAACGGATCCAGTCGCCCGACGACAGGGAACGCTTCGACGACACCACCAAGTGCATCCTGTGCGCCGCGTGCACCACCTCGTGCCCGATCTTCTGGGCCGACGAAGGCTACGTGGGCCCCGCTGCGATCGTGAATGCCCACCGATTCATCTTCGACTCGAGGGACCGGGGGGCGCGGGAGCGCCTGGAGATCCTCTCGATGAAGAGCGGTGCATACAAGTGCCGCACGGTGTTCAACTGCACAACGGCATGTCCTCGCGGCATCAAAGTGACGAGGGCGATCCAAGAGGTCAAGCAGGCGGCGCTTTTCCGCTCCTTGTAGTTAGCCTGGGACGATGCGGATCGTCCGGCGCTTGCTGCTCGTAGCACTCCTGGTAGCGATCGCATATCCGTCGTATCTCGCCTTCCGCATCTGGTGGCAATCACGTCACGACGAGGTCCACCACGCCGACGCGATCGTCGTGATGGGGGCCGCTCAGTACGACGGGAAGCCTTCCCCGGTGCTCAAGGCGCGCCTCGACCAGGCCGCGTACCTGTACGACCAGGAGCTCGCCCCGGTCGTGATCGTGACCGGTGGCAAGCAGCCCGGCGACGAATTCACCGAAGCCGGCGTCGGCCGCGACTACCTCAGCGACCATGGCGTGCCCCGCGATCGCATCTACTCCGAGGACGAGGGCCGAACGACTCTGGAGAGCCTCGAGGGCGTGAGCGACATCGCCCGGGCACACGACATCAACTCGGCGCTGCTCGTGTCCGATCCACTCCACTCCGAGCGCATCAAGCGGATGGCGAGCGATCTCGGGTTCGACGAGACCTACGCGAGCTGGGCTTCCTACGAGCGTCTGAACCGAAGCCGAGCCACGAAGTTCAAGGAGCTCCTACACGAGGTCGGCGCGCTGATGACGTACGAGATCCTCGGTCGCTGATCTCCGATTGTGGGTTAGCCGAATAGATCGTCTTCGTGCCCGCCAGGCCCCTGACCTTGACCCGGCGCTCGCGTCCGAACGTGATCTTCTTCAGCCTTCGTTCGGCGAGTTCCTTCGCCGGGCGCGAGACCACGATCTCCCCCGGCTCGCAATGGTCGAGTAAGCGGGCGGTGAGGTTGACGTCGTGTCCCAGGAGGTCGTCACCTTCCACCAACGGCTCACCCGCGTGAACGGCGATCGCGAGACGCGGTGGGCCGCCCTCCGATGTCTTGATGCGCTGTACCGCGTCGCGGATCGAGAGAGCACCGCGGACGGCCTGCGACGCGGATGGGAACGCCAGAAGGAACCCGTCGCCGAGGCTCTTGACGACCTCGCCGTTGCACGAGCGTGACTTGCGTTCGATGGCGGTACGGAGCCGGTTCAAGAGCTCGATCGCGTCGGGGTCGCCGTAGGTAGCCGTATACCGGGTGAAATCGACGACGTCGGCAAAGACGATCCCGACCGATCCCCCGTGAGCGATCGCGGCGAGCCGCTTGTTCGAGACCTCGTCCTCGGCCGCGAGCCCCGCGAGCATGTGAGCGCTGCGTAGACCGAGCTTGCCGAGACGCGACGGGCGCTTCCGAACGGCGTCCTCGAGGATCGGCGCCAGAGCACCGGCCGCTTGAACGACGGTGGACATCCGGCCGTCGTTGCCGTCGATCCGCGTACGTAGCGCCTTTGCCAGTTTCGGCTTGACCTCGGGGTCACCACGCAGCGCGGCGATTATCGCCTGGCGCATGTTCATGGTGCGTCGATCCTACGG
>DASSMG010000173.1:0-4023 GCA_035688995.1 Actinomycetota bacterium | reverse complement strand
CGACGCGCTCGGCGAGCTCCTCGGCCTCCTTCAGGTCGTGCGTGCACAGCAGGATCGTGGCGTCGTGGATCTGCCTGACGTACTTGATGAACTCCTGCACCTCGAGCTTCGAGCGCGGGTCGAGCCCCGTCGTCGGCTCGTCCAGCAGCAACAGGACCGGCGACGTCAGCAGAGCCCGGGCCAGGGCGACCTTCTGCTGCATCCCTCGCGACAGGTTCTCCATCGGGTCGTTGCGTCGCGCCAGGGGGAACCCGACGCGCCCGAGGATCTCCGGGATCTCGCCCCGCGTCTGCGACGGCGGCATCCCGTAGAAGCGGGCCGCGTAGCTCAGGTTCTCGGTAGCGGACATCTTCTTGAAGAAGGACGCCTCGACCGAGACACGGTTGACCAGTTTGCGAACCGCGGCGGCATCGTCGGCGACGTCGTGGCCGAACACGCTCGCGGTGCCGCCGTCCTGCAGCAGCAAGGTCGACAGGATCCGGACGAGCGTCGACTTCCCCGACCCGTTCGGGCCCAGGATGGCGACGCACTCGCCCACGGCCATGTCGAAGGTGACGCCGCGCAGTGCGACGACCGGCCTCTTGCGTCTTCGCTTGCCGTCGACCTTGGACCGCCTGAGGAACTGCTTGCGAAGATCCTCGACGCGAACAGCGACGTCGCGATCGACCGTGGGCTCTTCAAATGTGGATGTAGCAAATGCGATCTTGGACATGCGTACTCCCTAGAAAGAAAGGAATGGGCTGAGGCGCGTCTCAGGTGGCGCTCGAGAAGAGCGCGAAGGCGCGAAATCCGAAGGTCAGCCGAGGAGCAGCATCGGGACGAACATTAAACCGAAGCGAGCAACGAAGGCAACCCCGAAACGCGAACGTCAGACGGATCTGATGCGCGCGACCTTCGCGTTCGGTTTCGTCGGCTGCGTTCGTCGCGTCGACAACCACCTTTTGAAGTCGAGCGCGTCCAACGGAGGCGACAGGTGATAGCCCTGCGCGATGTCGCACGACATGGATCGCAATGTCGTAAATGTCGCTTCGTCGGCGACTCCTTCCGCAACGATCGGGAGTCCGAGGTTGTGTCCGAGGTCGAGGATCGACCGAACGATGTTCAGGTCGCTGTCGTCGCGGGCCATCGCCATCACGAACGACTTGTCGATCTTGATCTCCGAGACGGGAAGTTGTTTCAGGTACGAAAGGGACGAATAGCCCGTTCCGAAGTCGTCGACGGCGACGTGCACGCCCTTGTCACGGAGTCCGTTGAGGACGTTCATCGCGATCGTCGGATCGGTCATCATGCTCGACTCCGTCACCTCGAGAGTCAGCCGGCCCCCTTCGACACGATGTCGCGCCAAGGCGGCTTCGACGTCGGCGACGAGATTGGGCTCGAGGAGATTGCGGGTCGAGAGGTTCACGGCGACCCCGACCCGGAGACCCTCCCGCTGCCACGCGGCGCACTGCGCCAGGGCGGCTTCGAGGACCCACGCCGTCAACTGCCTGATCTGACCGGTGCGTTCTGCGAGAGGGATGAAGCTGTCGGGCTGGATCAAACCGAGGCTCGGGTGGCGCCAGCGGATCAAAGCCTCGGCGGAGACGACCTCACCCGAGTCGATCCTGACCTTCGGCTGGTACTGGAGGAACAGCTCGTCGGTGGACTCGAGCGCGCGGCGCAGCTCGGCCACCATCGCGAGCTGCATCGGCGAGCTGCGGCCGAAGTTGGGCTCGTAGACGGCCACGCGGGAGTGGGACTCCTTGGCGACGTACATGGCGATGTCGGCGTGTTGCATCAGCGTCTCTTCGTTGTCGCCGTCCTCGGGGAAGCGAGCGATGCCGATCGAGCCCGAGACGTGAACCGGAAGCTCCTCGAGGGCCAGCGACGGCTCGAAGGCCTTCAGGACCTCGTGCGCGATGTCCACGGGCGTGGCGGCGCGGTCGTCACCGGCGAGGACGACTGCGAACTCGTCGCCTCCCCACCGGGCGACGCAGTCCTCGCCGACGGCCCTCGCGAGACGCTGGCCGACCTCTTTGAGCACGTCGTCGCCGCGCCGGTGGCCCAGCGTCTCGTTGACCTCCTTGAAACGGTCGAGGTCGATCAACATGACCGCAACGGGGATCCGATCGGCCCGGGCCTCCTCCAGTGCCTCGTGGACCCGGCGTTCGAAAAGAACCCGGTTCGGAAGGTTCGTGAGGGCGTCGAACAACGCTTGCCTCATCGTCCGTGCCGCCAACCGCCCCTGCATGTAAACGCTCAGCAAGGGGATCGAGATCAACGGGGTGAGGAAGACGCCGAGCCGGGTCGCCGCGACCACGATCGGGGAGATCAGCAACAGCGCTCCGCTGGCCCAGAACTCCATGATGAGGTCGTCCCACACGTAGCGCACGATCGGTTGGCCCTGGTCGAGCGCCAAACCGACACCGAGAAGGGTGACGTTGGTCACCATGAAGACGGCCGCGGCGAGAAGGATCCCCGGCATCTGGTCCGCCGTGAAAGCGAGCGAGTGATCGGGAAGTCCCGCCACACGATCCAGTACGAACGCGGCCGCGAACGTCGAGAGCGACAATTGCGCGACGTTGAACCCGATCTTCCAATCGGGCTTCCGGTGCACCAGGTCCGCCGCGAGGGACGCCACTCCCTGCGTCACGATCGCCGCCGGACCACCCAGCACGATCAGGATCGCGAACGTGAAGGTCGTCGAGATGTTGGTCTCACCGACGTCGTTCTTGCGCGGAAGGTCGACCCGAACGAGCTCGGTAAGGACCAGGAACGCGGCGAAGACCCAGTACACCGCGGGTGCCGACGAGAGCTGCGGGATCCAGGTCGCGACCGATACCGCGAAGAGAACCAGTCCGGCCGCCGAAACGACCCCGACGTAACCGATCAATGCGCCTCTAGAACGAGGCAACGTTCACCAGTTTCTCTTTGATCTTGTCCCTGTCGTCGGTGTTGTTCCAGTCGAGCGTGCCGGCGTTCTGCAGACCGGTGCGGACCTCGTCCGGGGTCGGTCTGACTCCGGTCCCGGCAACCCAGTTCGCGACGTAGAGCGCGGCGGCTCCCGAGACGTGGGCGGCGGCCATCGACGTCCCACTGAGCGTCGTGTACCCACCGCCCTTGTTCGTCGAGTAGATGCAGACGCCCGGAGCGATGAGGTCGATGTCGGCTCCGAAGTTCGAGAGGTCGCCGAAGCTGTCGTCGCGATCGCGGGAGCACTTCGACGTCGCGAGACCCCCCGGCTTCCCGTCGTAGTCGGGCATGGCCGAAACCGTGATGACCTCGTCGTACGCCGCAGGGACGTATCCCGCGGCATCCCGCATGTTGTTGCCGGCGGCGACGACGTAAGTGACGCCGGCGGCCACGGACCGGCAGATCGCGTCGTGATAAGCGTCGCCCGTCGTGCACCCGGACGCGGTCGGCTGCGTCCCGACACCGGCGAGACTCATGTTCGCAACCTCGATCTCGGACGCGTGCTGGGTGACGTAGTCGATTCCGCAGATGACGTTCGAGATCTTCCCGTTGCCTTTGGCGTCGAGGACCTGCACGGGCCACACGCGAGCGCCGGGAGCGACGCCCACCGTCCCTATCGAGTTATCGAGAGCCCCGATGATGCCGGCGTCGTGCGTCCCGTGACCGTTGAGGTCGTCGCCGGTGGATCCGGTGCACGACTTGGTCCCCGGCGTGTAGACGTTGAGGTCGGGGTGATCGAGATCGATCCCCGTGTCCAGCACCGCGACGTCGACCGGCACTCTTTGATCGACCCCGGCATCGACTCCGCCGATCTTCGCCGTGGGACTGAGGTCGGCGTCGATGCGGTTGATCCCTGGCGGCATCTGCTGCGCCTGCATCGAGACCGGAGCGTCCGGGACGATGGAGGCGATGCGCGGATCGTTCCTCAACCGGGCGACGAGCGCGTCGGGGAGGGTCGCGGCGAACCCGGACAGAGCGTGGGTGTAGACGAACGACACCCTCGCCGAGAACGACCTCGACCAGTCACGTGAGACACCCGCCGGGTCGACGCCGGGGCGGGTGACGACGATG
>DASSMG010000172.1:0-4372 GCA_035688995.1 Actinomycetota bacterium | reverse complement strand
CCGCTATCCACCGGGGCTCATCAACGCACTCGAGAAGCTCAAGGCGGATCCGACGGTGGTTCGGACCGCCAGCCGTGCCACGGCCCACTTGTGGATCGAGTCGCCGATCGCGCGTTCGGCAACGGACGGAGCCAAGAAGTCCGGTGCGTGGCTCAACCGGATGTTCGACACCCACCCACCGCTGGACGACCGCATCGCGGCGCTCCAGTCGACGCTGGCGGGCAGCACACCGTCCTAGGACAAGGTCTCCAGCCATGACACGCTCGCGGCGACGACCTCGTCCCACGCGTCCCGGGTCGAGCGGCCCGAAGCCTTGCGGACCTTGAAGGAGTGATCACCGTCGTCGATCACGGCGAGGCGCGCCGCGGGTAACTCTCGGAGGACCTTCTCGAGCGTCTCGAGGGGGCAGAACGGATCCCGGGTCCCTTCCACGAACAGGATCGGCGCCCCGATGCCCTTCAGGTGAGCGTCGCGGATCCGGTCGGGCCGCCCGGGCGGATGCAGCGGGTATCCGTGTAGCAGGACTCCGGCAAGGGTTCCGTCGTCGACCGCGATGTGCGACGCGATGCGGCCCCCCATCGACTTCCCGCCCACCACGACGCGGGCCTCCGGGGACCGCGACCGGACCCAGGCGACCACCGACCGGTACGAGCCCTCCAGGACCGGCGCGCGATCGGGGGCGCGGCGACCCGCCTCCATGTAGGGGAAGTTGAACCGGCACACGAGGTAGCCGGCGGCAGCGATCCCCGTCGCAACGTGGGTCATGAACTCGGAGTCCATCGGTGAGCCCGCGCCGTGGGCGAGGACGACCACTACGCCGCTCCCCTCGCCGTCGACGATGGCCGACACCGGGCCCGATTCGGTCTCGATAGTGGGCATGACCGCGGAATCTTTCCACCTATACTCCCGGTCGCATCCGGACGGCGAGGAAGGCGTTGATGTTCGAACGCATCTTGATGGCGCTGCTGCTCCTGGTAACTCTGGGGGCTTTCGCTAACAGGTCACGCGAACTCGTCTCGTTCCTCAGGTTGGGGCGCGACGAAGACCGACGCCCGCAAAGCTGGTCTCGCAAGATCAAGGACCTCGTTGTCGTCTACTTCGGGCAGCGGAAGCTCCTGCAGTGGACGATCCCCGGGCTGATGCACTTCTTCATCTTCTGGGGCTTCCTCATCCTGTTCACGACGATCGTCGAGGCGTTCGGGGCGGTGTTCCAGGAGGGCTTCCACATCCCGTTGATCGGGCAGTGGGGGCCGCTGGGGGCGCTTCAGGACTTCTTCGTCTGTGCGGTTCTCGCCGGGATCCTCGTTGCCTTCGCGATCCGGAAGTTCCAGCGACCGGGACGGTTCCGCGGCTCGCACCTGCGCGAGGCCGATTACATCCTTTATGCGATCACGGGGATCATGGTGACGATCCTCCTCACGCGTGCCGCCGAGATCTCACTCGGACGGTTCCCCTACGACACCGCGTGGACTCCGGTTTCGCTGGCGGTCTCGCACCTCTTCGACGACTTCTCCCTCGCGACGCGCGACGCCCTCGACACCGTCTTCCTGTGGTGGCACTCGCTGATCATCCTGGGCTTCCTCGTGTACATCACGTACTCGAAGCACCTGCACATCATCTCGTCGCTGCCGAACGTGTTGTTCACCTCGGAGCGACCGAAGGGCGCGCTCAAGCCCATGTACATCGACATCGAGAACATGAGCGAAGACGACGTCATGGGTGCGGCGAAGATCACCGACCTGTCGTGGAAGCAGTTGCTGGACACGATGACTTGCACCGAGTGTGGTCGTTGCCAGTCCCAGTGCCCGGCGTGGAACACGGGCAAGCCGCTGTCGCCGAAGTTGCTGATCATGGATCTGCGCGACAACCTCTTCGAGCACGGTCCCTCGCTCCTGGCGGCCAAGCAGAAAGGTGAGGAGGCGTTCGCCGCGGCGGTTGCGGAGCTGCCCGCTTTGAACCCCGAGGTCGTGGAAGACGAGGTCATCTGGGACTGCACCACGTGCGGTGCGTGCGTCCAGGCGTGCCCCGTCAACATCGAGCACATCGACGCGATCGTCGACATGCGACGCAACCTCGTGATGAGCGAAAGCCGGTTCCCTCGCGAGATGCAGAGCGCGTTACAGAGCATGGAAACGACCGGGAACCCGTGGGGACAACCTCCTCAAGCTCGCACCGAATGGACGAAGGGAACCTCCAAGCAAGAGCCGCTGGAGATCCCGCACATCTCCGAGGCACCCGATGCCGAGGTGCTGTTCTGGGTCGGGTGCGCCGGCGCGTACGACGACCGGAACAAGAAGGTCGTCTACGACTTCGCGAAGTTGATGCAGATAGCGGGCGTCAAGTTCGCGACGCTCGGTGCGGACGAGAACTGCAACGGCGATCCCGCGCGACGCATGGGGGCCGAATACATCTATCAGATGCTCGCGGAGCAGAACATCGAGTTACTCAAAGAGAACAAGGTCAAGAAGATCGTCACGATCTGCCCCCACTGCTTCAACACGATCTTCAACGAGTACCCGCAGTTCGGGGGCCAGTTCCAGGTGATGCATCACACGGAATACCTGGCGCAACTCGTCCGCGACGGGCGCCTGAATCCCCAGGGCGAGATGGCCCAACGCATCACGTATCACGACCCCTGTTACAACGCGCGACACAACGACGTCTGGAAGGGAGCGCGCGAGGTCATCGAAGCGATCCCCGGGACGGAGTACGGCGAGCTTCATCGCCATCGCCACACGACGTTCTGCTGTGGCGCCGGGGGCTCACGCATGTGGATGGAAGAGCGGATGGGCAAGAAGGTCAATACCGAGCGCACCGACGAGGCTCTTGCCTCCGCATCGGAGACGGTTGCGGTCGGATGTCCCTTCTGCAACATCATGCTCTCGGACGGCGTCACTGAACGTAAAGCCGACGATCGGATGAAGATCCGCGACGTGGCGCAACTCCTTCTGGAATCGATCGAGTTCCACCCCGAGTCGAGCGCGGCGAAAGCGAACGGGAACGGAAGCGGAAGCGGCAACGGTCACGCGACCACGCCCGAGCCTGCGACCTCCGGAGAAGATCCCGCCTAGATCGGAACCTCGGGGCGGTCGTTCCGACCGGTCGGCGGCTCTCTAGTGGAAGTTCTCGTAGTAGCGGGACGCGGTGGGGCCTCGCTGTCCCTGGTACTTCGATCCGATCTTGCCGGATCCGTAGGGGTTCTCGGCCTCCGATGTGAGCTTGAAGAAGCTGATCTGGCCGATCTTCATGTTCGGGTAGAGCGTGATCGGAAGGTTCGCCACGTTGCTCAGCTCGAGCGTCAGGTGCCCCTCGAACCCGCAATCCACGAACCCGGCCGTGGAATGGATGAGAAGGCCGAGACGACCGAGGCTGGATTTCCCTTCGAGCCGGGCCACCAGGTCGTTCGGGAGCTTCACGTACTCACGCGTGGAGCCCAGCACGAACTCACCGGGATGAAGGATGAAGGCCTCCTCTTCCGGTACCTCCACGAGCTCCGTCAGCTCCTCCATCGACTTCTTCACGTCGATGACCTGGTGCCGGTGGTTGTGGAACGTCCGGAAGTAGCGATCGACGCGTAGGTCGATCGAAGCCGGCTGCACGTCCGCTTCGTCGAACGGCTGGATCTCGATCCGGCCTTCCTTTACGGCGGCCAGGATGTCTCGGTCCGAGAGGATCATGCGTCGGAGTTTATAGAGATGCCGGCGATGCCCACCGAATACAATCTCGGACCGTTGCGGGTGTAGCTCAGTGGCAGAGCGCTAGCTTCCCAAGCTAGATATGAGGGTTCGATTCCCTTCACCCGCTCTGACAACTTTCGCGTTCTACGTTCTCGCGATCGAAGCGAACTTCGTGTACTGGTTCATGAACGCGAGCCGCACCGTTCCGGTGGGGCCGTTTCGATGCTTACCGACGATCAATTCGGCCTCTCCACGCGCCTCGGAGTCGTGGTTATAGACCTCGTCTCGGTAGATGAACATCACGACGTCACTGTCCTGCTCGATCGAGTTGTGGATACATGCACTGTTTCCGATGAAGTTGTGCAATTTCGGTACCGTCATGTCGTAGACGTCCTCGGTTCCATCGAGCTCGATCGACTTAACCGAATCCCAGTAAACGTCCGAGCCGGCGATCTCTTTCAGTTCGGGATCATCCAAGAGATCTGCATAGGTGGTCAGCAACTCTCGACTCGGCGAGAAACGGAAGTGTGAGGTTCCGCCATAGGTCGTCCCGCGCAACGCGGCCATCTCTCGGTGGGTTATCCCTTTCTCTTTCATCAGATTACGAACGCGCGCCCAGATCTCTTTCGGGATCGTGTTCTGGTTCCTGTTGGCTACGAGCGGGGTCAGTAGATCGACGAGGTTCTTGACCTGGC
>DASSMG010000171.1:0-4683 GCA_035688995.1 Actinomycetota bacterium | reverse complement strand
GTCTCCATCACCGCGGCTCCGAACCCTTGCGCGAGGGTTTCTTCCACGCGCTCGGGCACGGTGTCGGTCTCGAGGTTCACGAACGCCCGCGCCTGGGGGATCACGGCGATGCGGTCGCCGCGGGGGACGTCGTCGCGATCGAGCCGGGTCTCTATTTCCCGGGTGTCGGTGGCGTCAGGCTCGAAGACACAGTCCTCGTTACCGACGATGGGGTGGAGCACTTCACCGATCCGCTTCCGTACGACCTGACGCCGTGACGGTCTCGCCCGACGAGCTCACTTACGACGACCGTGGGTTGTTACCGGCGATCGTGCAGGACGTGACGACGAAGGACGTTCTGATGCTGGCGTGGGTCGATGCCGAGGCGGTACGCCGGACGATCGACACGCGCACGACCTGGTTCTGGAGCCGCTCCCGACAGGAGTACTGGAACAAGGGCGCGACCTCCGGTAACACGCAGAAGGTGGTGGAACTCCGTTACGACTGTGACGCCGACGCGCTCCTGATGCTGGTCGAGCCCGCCGGCCCGGCGTGTCACACGGGCGAGTACACCTGCTTCTACCGCTCCATGACCGAGTGATGACGCTCGCGCTCGATCGCGCCGGCTTCGAATCGCTGGCGCGCGAACACGCCGTGGTGCCGGTGTGGCGCAACGTGCTGGCCGATACGCAGACGCCCGTTGCTTCGTTCCTGCGGACGGACCCGCGTCCGAACGGATTCCTCCTCGAGAGCGTCGAGGGTGGTGAGCGGTGGGCGCGTTACTCGTTCCTCGGCGGCGATGCCTTCGCTACCGTCACCGCGCGTGACGGCCGAGTGCACATCGAAGGGGATGTTCCGGTCTCGCCTGATGAAGCGGAACCTCCACTTGCTTACGTCCGACGCTTGTTGAAGTCGTTCACCAGCCCGGTCATCGCGGGGTTGCCGCCCCTGCACGGGGGCGCGGTGGGTTTCGTCGGTTACGACTGCGTCAGGGAGCTCGAGCGGTTGCCCGACCCACCGATCGACGATCTGCACCTGCCCGATCTCGCGCTGCTCCTCACACGCACCTTCGTCGTGTTCGATCACCTCACCCAGAAGGCTTCGGTGTTCGCCAACGTGCCGGTGTGGGACGTCGACGACGCCGGACGCGCCTACGACGACGCGGTCGAACGCATCGATGCGATGGTGGCCGAGCTCGGGGCACCGCTCCCGGCCCCCGTCCGCGACGTCACCGGGCGGCGCGCCGAAGCCACTTCCGCCGTCGATTCGTCGGAGTACGAGAAGTGGGTGGCGACCTGCAAGGAGCACATCTACGCCGGCGACATCTTCCAGGTCGTCCCGTCGCGCCGCTTCGAGGCGCCGCTCCCGGGTTCTGCCTTCGAGACCTACCGGGTCCTTCGCACTCTTAACCCGAGCCCCTACATGTATTTCCTGAGGTTCGGTCCGGGGGAGCTGCACGACGAGTTCGAGATCGCCGGATCGTCTCCCGAGCCTCTGGTGCGCGTCACCGGACGACACATCGTCACCCGGCCGATCGCAGGAACCCGACGCCGAGGGATCAACGACGAAGAGGACGAGGCGCTAGAGAGAGAGCTGATGAACGACGCGAAGGAACGCGCCGAGCACGTCATGCTCGTCGATCTGGCGCGTAACGATGTCGGTCGGGTCTCGGAATACGGAACCGTGAATGTGGACCAGCTGATGGTGGTCGAGCGGTATTCGCACGTGATGCACATCGTGTCGAACGTCACCGGCACGCTACGCGAGGGGCTCACCGCGTTCGACGCGCTGACGGCATGTTTCCCGGCGGGCACCGTTACCGGTGCTCCCAAGGTGCGTGCGATGGAGATCATCGATTCGCTCGAGCGGACGAAGCGCGGTCCCTACGCGGGAGTCGTCGGCTACTTCGACTTCTCCGGAAACCTGGACACGTGCA
Organism: Actinomycetota bacterium; assembly: GCA_035688995.1. Classification (GTDB taxonomy): domain Bacteria; phylum Actinomycetota; class CADDZG01; order CADDZG01; family WHSQ01; genus DASSMG01. The sequence goes on along the minus strand of DASSMG010000171.1, from coordinate 2,768 downwards.
TCACGATCCGAACGATCGTTGCAACCGGGGGCCGGGCCTACGTTCAGGCGGGTGCAGGGATCGTTGCGGATTCCGATCCCGCATCGGAGGCCGAGGAGACCGCCAACAAGGCCGCGGCGCTGCTCCAAGCGGTCGCCGGAGCGTCGGCTCAGCCGTCGTAAGGCTGGATCTTGTCTTCCGCTTCCGCGGAGGGGATCGAGAGACGGACCTCGTCGGTGGTGATGGCCGAGATCAGCTCTGCGGAGACGAAGCGGATCCCGCTCAACAACCCGTCACGGAAAGTGACGCCCGAGAAGATGTCCTTCTGGCGATCGGCGATGACCTCGTGGACCTTTCCGACCTCGTCGCCGTCCGCGGTCGTGATGCGCGTTCCCGATTCCAGGGTCATCCATGAGATGGGTGCGTCCGCCATCGTCGGATACTAAGTGGATGGCTAGGTGGTTGATCGCGACGGCCGTGGTCGCGTCGCTCGTGAGTTGTTCGTCGTCCGTGCGCGTGTCGGGGCCTCAGCCGACGCCCTTCGGTGCCCCGCGAGTGGACCTCGAGGCGGTCGCACAGCACGCGGCCCAGTTCAAAGATGCCAAGAACTCTCGTCCCGCCGGATCCCAAGAAGAGTTCGCGGCGGCCTCGTACATCACGGCCCACCTTCAGAAGGCGGGCTACTTCGTGCAGCTCGACCCCGTTCCGGTGACCGACACGGTCCGCTCCACCAACGTGATCGCTCTGCCCCCTTCGGGGGGTGATCCCAAGGTCATCGTCGTCTGCGCTTACACCCGCGGGACGGCCGTCTGGCTCGGGGACGGTGGCTCGATCGGTCTGTTCCTCGAGCTGGCCCGCGCGCTCCGCGTGGCGGCTCCCGACCACGCCGTGGAGTTCGTCGGGCTGGGAGGCGAAGGCGCTCCCGTTCCGGGCACGTACCTGGGATCGAGAAGGCTCGTGCAGACCCTCGTCGACGCCGACGAGCACCCCACGGTGATCGAGCTGTGGGACGTGGACCCGGAGCCGTCGTCGGTCTCGTGGTTCGCGAAGGGCCCGGACGCGCACAGGCTCGTCGGCCTCGCTCCCGGAGGGCGGGTGTCGTCGATCGGAGGACGGGAACCGTCCGATCCTTTCGACGAGGCCGGTCTCGGACACGATCTGGTGAGCGGTAGTGCCCGGGGCGCCGCGGCCGCGCTCCTCGATCTCCTCACGCGCGCTGCTGGTTAGGGTCTGACGATGTCGTTCCTAGACGATCTGTTGTCCTCGACCAGGCTCCGCATCGATGCGGCCAAACAGAAGGTGACCGAAGAGGCGCTCGAGCAGCGCATCGCGTCGCAGGACGCGCCGCGTGGCTTCGCGGCCGCTCTTCGAGGTACCGAGGACGTGGCGATCATCGCCGAGATCAAACGCGCGACGCCGTCCAAGGGCGCGCTCGATCTCGATCTCGACGCCGGGGCCGCGGCAGCCGCCTATGCCGACGGTGGTGCCGCTGCGATCTCGGTGCTGACCGAGCCCGAGTTCTTCAAGGGGTCGCTCGAGGATCTGGATCATGCCCGCGGGACCGGGCTCCCGGTGCTCCAGAAGGATTTCGTGCTCGACCCGTTCCAGGTGCTCGAAGCCCGGGCCGCGGGGGCGGACGCGGTTCTGCTGATCGTCCGAACGGTGGGTGACGACCTCGGGCGTCTCAGAGCCCTGGTCGAGGCTCTTTCCATGGATGCCCTCGTCGAGATCCACCACGACGATGAGCTCGACGTCGCACTGGATGCGGGGGCCAGATTGATCGGCATCAACCATCGGGACCTCTCGAGTTTCGAGGTCGATCCGGAGCGCACCGCGAAGGTCGCCGCCCGCGTTCCCGACGACGTGACTCTGGTCGCGCTATCCGGCATCTCGACCAGGGCCCAGGTCGAGGCACTCCGGGATGCCGGCGCGCATGCGGTCCTCGTCGGTGAGGCCCTCGTTCGTTCCGACGATCCGGCTCGCACTCTGCGCGAGCTGCGCGGTGTGGCATGAAGAGCGACTACATCGGCCGCGATGGCCGCTTCGGCGAATTCGGAGGTCGCTACGTCCCTGAAGCGCTGATCGGCGCGCTCGACGAACTGACCGTGGCGTGGGAGAAAGAGCGTGACGACGAGGACTTCGTCGGCGTCCTCGAACCACTGTGGCGCGAGGTCGTCGGCCGGCCGACTCCTCTCTACGAGGCGGGTCGCTTCTCGGAGCGAGTCGGCGCGCGGGTGTTCCTGAAGCGAGAGGATCTCGCGCACACCGGGGCGCACAAGATCAACAACACGCTCGGCCAGGTGTTGCTCGCATCGCGGATGGGCAAGACGCGCATCATCGCCGAGACCGGCGCGGGCCAACACGGTGTCGCGACGGCCACGGCTGCGGCGTACTTCGGTCTCCCGTGCGTCGTTTACATGGGTGCGACCGACATGCGGCGTCAACGTCTCAACGTCGTTCGCATGCAGATGCTGGGGGCCGAGGTAGTTGGCGTCGAAGCCGGCTCGGCAACGCTCAAAGACGCGATCAACGAAGCGCTGCGCGACTGGGTCACCAACGTCGAGACGACTCATTACGTGATCGGCTCGGTGGTGGGACCACACCCTTATCCCGAGATCGTGGGTGCCCTGCAGTCCGTGATCGGCGAGGAGGCGCGCGCGCAGGTTCTCGACCTCGCCGAGTCGCTGCCGGACGAAGTCGTCGCGTGCGTCGGCGGAGGCTCGAATGCGATCGGGTTGTTCCGGGGCTTCTACGACGACGCCGAGGTCGCGCTCGTCGGGGTCGAGGCT
>DASSMG010000170.1:0-2942 GCA_035688995.1 Actinomycetota bacterium | reverse complement strand
GGTCGACGATCTGCGGGAACGGCTCGAACCCCTTCGGGCACGCGACACGCACGTCCATGCCGAGCTTGCCCCCGGCAAGCAGCAGCGAATGCGCGACGTTGTTCCCATCGCCGATGTAGGCAAGGGACACGCCTTTGAGATCGCCCTTCGCTTCTTTGACCGTGAGTAGGTCCGCCAGGACCTGACAGGGGTGCTCGGAGTCGCTCAACGCGTTCACTACGGGAACCGACGCGGCCGAGGCCAGTCGTTCCAGGCGATCCTGTCCGAAAGTCCGCAACACGATCGCGTCGACGTAGCGGGAGAACACGCGCGCGGCGTCCTCGAACGTCTCGCGACGGCCGAGCTGGATCTCCTCGTCTCGCATCACGATCGCATGCCCACCCATCGACGTAACCGCAACCTCGAAGGACACCCGGGTTCGTGCCGAGGGCTTCTCGAAGATCAACGCCACCTGGCGATCGGCCAGGCGCTCGCCCCACGAAGCCGGTGTGGCCTTGACCCCCTCGGCGTCGACGAGTAACGCGTCGAGCTCCTCGGACGTCAGGTCGTCGATCGACAGGAAATGACGTGCCGTCATGCCCGCAACTCCGCCTCGAACGCGTCGCGAAGTGCACTCACGACGCGGTCTCTGATGGCGAGTGCGGCCTCGTCGGTGAGCGTCTTGTCCGGGTCGCGGAGCTCGAGGGCGAAGGCGATGCTCTTCTTGCCCTCGGCGATCTGATCTCCGGCATAGAGATCGAACAAGCGGACGCCCGTCACCTCGGGAGCTCCCGCAGCTTCTATGGCGGTCGCTACCTCGCGCGCGGGGATGTGGGCGTCGACGACGACTGCGATATCGATCAGCGCCGGCGGGAACCGGGGAACCTCGACCGTCTGCACGCGCTCGGGCAATGCAGCGACGATCGCTGCTACGGATAGCTCGAAGACCACCGTTGCCTCGGGGACGTCGAACCGGTCGCACACGTCCGGGTGAAGCTCGCCGATCGCGCCCACGCGCGCTCCGCCTAGCAGGATGTGAGCGGCACGGGTGGGATGGAACGGCGCGCCGGTGGCCGCGGACACTTCGAACGACGAGATCCCGAGGCGGTCGAGCAATGCCTCGAGAACGCCTTTCGCGCCGAAGAAGTCCCACGAGCGCTCCGGGTCGCGCCACCCCTTGGGGCGAGCGCTCCCCGCGAACAGTCCCCCGAGCATCGTCGGCTCGAGTGGGAGGCGGTCGTCGGTGGGCTCGTAGATGCGCGATATCTCGAAGAGCGCCACCGAACGGGCCCCGTGGGCGACGTTGTGTGCCGCCGCGCGCAACAGCCCCGGAAGCAAACTCGGCCTGAGAGCGCGCTCGTCCTCGGACATCGGGTTCCCGATCTCCACGAGGTTGTCGCCGGTGCGCTCGAGCTTCGCCAGATCGGGCGCAGACACGAAAGCGGAGGTCCACGCCTCCTGGAGGCCCTGCGCGACGAGGAAACGGCGGATCGTGCGGTCTACCTCCTGGGCTCGATCGAGCCCACCGACGCGTCCCGGAGGAAGCGTCGAGGGGAGGTGATCGAACCCCGCGAGCCGCGCCACCTCTTCGATCAGGTCGGCTTCGCGTCGCAGGTCGGGACGGAACCCGGGCACCACGACCTCGATGTCGTTCCCACCGGTCTCGTTGACCTCGAGGTCGATGGAGCGGAGGACCTCCACCTGGCGCTGTGGCGACACCTCGATCCCCAGCACCGCGTTGGTCCGGCGAGGACGCAGGACGATCCGGTGCCGGGTTATCTCTCGGGGGTATTCGTCGGTCACTTCCTTCGCCACCCGTCCGCCGGCGAGCTCGACCATCAAACGAGCCGCTCGAGCGGCCGCGCGCGGCGGGGCCTCGGGATCGGCTCCCCGCTCGAAGCGAGCCGAAGCCTCGGTGCGAAGCAACTGACGACGCGCCGTCATCGAGATCGCCACGGGATCGAAGTAGGCAGCCTCGAGGATGACGTTCGTCGTGTCGGACGAGATCTCCGAGTCGGCACCCCCCATGACCCCACCGATCCCCAAGGCGTGGCGCGGATCGGCGATCATCACGTCGTCCTCGTGCATCGTGCGCTCGACGTCGTCGAGTGTCGTGAACCGCTCGCCCGACTTCGCACGGCGCACCACGATCTTGCGATCGTGGATCTTCGTCGCGTCGAACGCGTGCAGGGGTTGACCGAGCTCGAGCATGACGTAGTTCGTCACGTCGACGATGTTGGAGATCGGCCGGATCCCCGCGCGGAGGAGCCGCGCCGCCATCCATAACGGGGAGGGCGCGACGCGAACTCCCTCGATGTAAGTGGCGACGTAACGCGGACAGCGCTCCGGATCGCGGATGTCCACCGAGACCGGAGATGCCAGGCTCTCGTCGTAAGCGACGTCGGTGGGCGGGACCGTCACCTCGTGACCGAGGAGCGCGCCCACCTCACGCGCGATCCCGAGCATCGACATGCAGTCCGGCCGATTCGGTGTGATCTCGAGCTCGATCATCGTGTCGTCGAGCTGCAGCAACTTCGAGACGTCTTCGCCCAACCCGGCATCGCCGGGCAGCACCAGGATGCCCGAGTGATCCCGCGCAACCCCGAGCTCTTGCGCCGAGCACAACATGCCGCGGCTGACCTCACCCCGGATCTTGCGTTCGGTGATGTCGAGGCCGGGGAGGTGAGCGCCGACGGTCGCGAGCGGCACCTTGTCGCCGACGGAGATGTTCCGAGCTCCGCACACGACGCGTTGCTGCTCGCCCGGCGACGTCTCCACGTCGACCAGCGTCAGGTTGTCCGCGTTCGGGTGGTCCACGATCTGAAGGATCTCTGCGACGACGACGCCGCTGATGGGGTCGGTCGGCGCGATGACCTCCTCCACCTTCGTCCCCGACAGGTCGAGCAGGTCGACGAGCTTCGCCACCGGGACGTCGACGCGAACGAACTCCTCGAGCCACTTGA
>DASSMG010000169.1:0-2178 GCA_035688995.1 Actinomycetota bacterium | reverse complement strand
GTAGCGACCTCGGGGATCCTCGTTCACCTGTCGGGCGGCACGATCGAAGCCCACTTCCATTTCTTCATCATGCTGGCCGTCATCTCCCTGTATCAGGACTGGCGAGCCTTTCTCTTGGCCATCGCATTCGTCGCGGTGCATCACGGGGTCGCCGGCGTGGTCGACGCCCGGTCGGTCTTCAACCATCAAGCCGCGTTGGCGCATCCGTGGACGTGGGCCGCCATCCACGCGCTCTTCGTTCTGGGCGAGAGCGTCGCTCTGGTGATTGCGTGGCGCTTCAGCGAAAGGGCGCACGAGCATGCGGTCGAGTCGCAGCATCAATTCATGGAAGAGCAGGAGCAACGCATCGAGGAGCGCGAGCGCGCGGCCGAGGCCCTGAGTCGAAGCGAGCAGCGCCTCCGTGAAGCGCAGACCATCGCTCACATCGGAAGCTGGTCGTGGAACGTTGCGACCGGTGCGGTTGAAGCGTCCGAGGAACTGCGAACGATCTTCGACGTCGAGGAAGGTGCCTCCTTCGACGACTACGTCGCTCGGATCCACGACAACGATCGAGACGAGGTGGTCGAGAACCTGCAACACTCGATCGACAACCGGGATCCTTTCCATGCCGAGATGCGGATCGTCCGGCGCGATGGATCGACTCGCTATCTATCGTCGAGCGGACGCGTGCATCTCGATGCCGAAGGCAACGTGACGCAGGTTTTCGGGACCGCCCAAGACGTGACCGAGCGGATGACGCTCGAGAATCAACTGCTTCATGCACGCAAGATGGAAGCGGTGGGCCAACTCGCAGGCGGCATCGCCCATGACTTCAACAACCTGCTGGCCGTCGTCATGAACTACGGGCATTTCACCGTCGAGCAACTGGCGGACGACCACCCGGCCCGGCAGGACGTCCAGGAGATCATCCGTGCGGCCGAGCGCGGCGCGAGCCTGACGCGTCAGTTGCTGGCGTTTTCCCGGATCGAGATGTCTCGTCCCGAGGTCCTCGACCTGAACGAGTTGATCCACAAGGCGCACAAGCTCCTCTCGCGGGCGATCAGAGAAGACATCCGCCTGTCGCTCGTTCTCGGCCGGGATCTCTGGCACGTGAGGCTCGACCCGGGCGAGATCGAGCAAGTGCTGTTGAACCTTGCGATCAACGCGACCGATGCGATGCCGGACGGCGGTCAGCTCACGGTCGAGACGCGCAACGTGTCGCTCGAGCCGGCCGACGTCGCCGGGACCGATCTCGACGACGGCGACTACGTGCGGATAGAGGTCACCGACACCGGCCAGGGGATCGATGACAAGGTGCTCGACCGCATCTTCGATCCGTTCTTCACGACGAAGGCCGTGGGGTCGGGCACCGGCCTCGGTCTCGCGACGGCGTACGCGATCGTGCAGGGAGCCGGGGGGCGCATCACAGCTCGCTCGGAGCCCGGCGTCGGAACGACGTTCACGGTTGACCTGCCGCGCAGCTCTTCGGACGCGGACGCCGGCGAAGCTGAAGAATTGCCTGCCGGTAGCCGTCAGGGGAACGGCGAGACGATCCTCGTCGTCGAAGACGAGCCCGCGGTGCTCGACGCCGCGTTACGCATCCTGGGCGGCAACGGCTACAACGTCCTGGGATCTCCGAAAGCGATCGACGCGCTCGGCATCGTCGGACAAGGGACGCACATCGATCTGCTACTGACCGACGTCGTGATGCCGGACATGTCGGGCAACGAGCTCGCACAGCTCGCAGGCGTGAACACCCTGTTCATGTCGGGCTACACGAACCAGCTCCTCGACGATCGTGGGATCTCGGGAGAAGACGTGGCCGTCGTGCGCAAGCCGTTCGCGGCGAACGAGCTGTTGAAAGCTGTGCACTACGCCCTCATGCGTTCGAGCGACGCGGAGCGCGCCTCCGCCTGAGCAGCTAGATAGCCGACGTAACTAGATACCGAGGCGGGAGAGCCGGGCCGACGTAGCCCACCCGGGTCATCCAAAGATGACCCAGATTGCCCCTTGTGTCTGTTTCGCACTCCCGTGACCATCGGGGTGCTGCATCTACGGGGGAATCGGGCGGAAGGGGTCCTGCGTCTATGTCGTCACGACGTAGCCCTCTTCGGCGACCCTTGAAGCGGTTCGCCGCGGTCGCCCTTTGTTCCGCTCTCGTCGTCAACGGACTGATCGTTGAGCGGGCGATCGCCGCCG
>DASSMG010000168.1:0-4138 GCA_035688995.1 Actinomycetota bacterium | reverse complement strand
TCCTCATGGGCCGTCTGACCGCGCCCGAGGCACTACAGCGGATCGCGTGGGCCGCCGCCTCGGGCGGGGCTCACGGACGCCGGCGCGGAGCCGCGTTCGGACGCTTCATGGCCTTCTACGTTGTCGGCGTCCTTGCCGGGTTGCAGTGGCCCGCCGAGCCCGACGCGATCGGCGCCGCGGCGAACGAATTCGACTGGTTCGTTTGGGACGAAGACAGCGTCGAAGAAGGCTGGATCTTCAGGCTCGCGGTCGAGGACCGCGCCGACGGATGGGCGGCGGCCGTCGGCGCGACCGATCTACGTTCCGCGGACGAAACCCTCTAACCGCCGAGGGTCTGACCGGGCTCCAGATCGACGACTTCGAGACCATCGACGTCCTTGGCTTCCTGGCGGAGCTGCTCGGGCGTTCCCACCAGCGGCGGGAACGTTCCGTAATGCATGGGGATCACGGTCTTCACGCGCAGCATCCGGATAGCTTCCGCCGCCGAACGGGGGCCCATCGTGAAGTGATCGCCGATGCACAACAGCGCAACGTCGGGCTCCAGGAACCGTCCGATGATCTCCATGTCGGCCATCAGGCACGTGTCGCCCGAGTGATAGATCTTGAAACCGTTGTCGAACTCGATGACGAGTCCTGCCGGCTCGCCGGTGTAGACGATCGAACCATCGTCTTCGGTGAAGCTGCCCGAGTGCTCCGCGTTCGTCATGTGAACGCGGACACCGGCGACCTCGACCGTGCCGCCCTTGTTGAAACCGATCTGCTGCGACTCGTCGAGCCCACCTTTGCCGCCGAGGAATTCCACGAGCTCGATCATCCCGACCAGCGGTGCACCGGTCTTCTTTGCGATGTCGATCGCGTCGAGCGTGTGGTCGTTGTGTCCGTGCGTCAGCAGGATCGCGTCGATGTTGTCGGGATCCTTCAGGTCGTCCGGGCACTTCGGGTTGAACTTGAGGAAGGGGTCGACGAGAAGGCGTTTTCCGCCCGGCGTCGTGATGATGAAAGTGGCGTGACCGAGCCACTGGATCTTGATCCCATCGGGCAGCGTCGCCATGAACACCTCCTAGTCAGATCGTCGCAGGTCGCCTTGAATCGGACCCTACCGACTTTCTGCAGTAGGACAGTCGAAAACGCGCGGCTGAGGCAAGAAAGTCGTTTTTCGCTACTCACACAGCGAGTCGCCGTTCTCGTCCCACACGTGCCGGGCGCAGAGCCGGCCCTCCTCGACGATTTCGCCGGCCGAGTCGAGGGCCGTCACCTTTCCATCCAGCGTGGCCAGGCCGGCCGAGGACGAGAACTGCTCGAAATAGGTGAGCCGCGAATCCGAAGTCGCGTGCAAAGTCGCCACGGTGGGATCGGCTCCATCCGGGCTTATCCGGACCGAGTCGACGGCGTCGGTGATCGCTCCGAACACCACGACGCCTCCGCCAGGCACCGCGGCGGCCGAGTAGTAGAGGTCGTGTCCTGCTGGAGCGGTGCAGGTGCCGGGATTGTCGTCGCGGGAACGATCGAATTCGACCTCGAAGCACGTGTCGTAGCCGACGGGCAGCATCCCCACAGTGAACGGCTGGGCACCGTAGGTCGAGCTCATGACGATCGATTCACCCGAGGGAGTGGGGCGGTTCTCCTCGGAGCCGTCGGTCGAGGTGGGCTGCGGGGACGGTTCGCCTGCGATGGTCGTGGTTGGCGGTGCGGCCACCCGGGCCGCGACCGCGACGCCCCCGGTCACAGTCGCGACGATGGCGAAGCTTGCGATCACGGCTGTCGTTGTCCGGCGCAGCCGTGCTGCTGTCGCCGAACGGCGCGTCAGAGGACGGACTCGGGTGATCTCCGTCGACATCTCTTGCAGCAAGGAGGTGATCTCTCGCTCGTCTCTGGCGGTCATCTCGTCCTCCCGTCTTGAAGCGTCGACAGATGCTCGGGCCGTCGCAGGGTCTCCATGGCGCGCGCCACAAGGGCTTTCACCGCCGCGGGGGAGCAACCGAGGGCGTCGCCGGTCTGTTGCTCGGACAGATCTTCGAAGTAGCGGAGCACGACCGCCGCGCGCTGCCGCACCGGGAGGGCTAGGAGGGCACGCCGCAACGCGTCTCGACCGGCGATATCGGGCGGTTGGTCATCACCCCGCGCCACACGGGCGCGCTCCGATGCGACGTGGGCGCGCTCGAGCTTGCGGCGGCGGAAATGGCTGCGGACGAGGTTCACGATAGCGATGCGCAGATATGCACCGAACGCATCTCGGTGTCTCAGGTCGTGGAAGCGGCCGACGACTTTGATGAACGCGTCCTGCGCGATGTCCTCGGCCAGCTCACGGTCGCCGGTCAGAAGGTAGGCCAGCCGCACAGCCCCGAGGGCGTGGGCGTCGTAGAGCTCGGCGAACCGCCCGCCGGCGGCAGCCTCATCGCTTGGTGCGGCCGTGGCCGTCGATGCCTGGAACACATCCTCAAGACGCACAACTCGGCCAATCGGTTTCGCCCCCTACCGACTTTCTTGCTTCAGCCGCGCGTTATTGACTGTCTAGCTGCAAAAAGTCGGGGAGGGTCGGTTCAGAGCCCGAGGGTCTTGCCGATGATGTAGCGCTGGATCTCCGAGGTGCCTTCGACGAGCGTGAAGATCCTCACGAAGCGGTACAGCCGCTCGAGCGGAAGGTCGCGCATCCATCCCATGCCCCCGTGGACCTGGATCATCCGGTCGACGACGCGGTTGACCATCTCCGTCGAATAGAGCTTGACCATCGAGGACTCCTGGATCACCGGGTCGCCTTGGTCGTACTTCCACGCGCACTCGTAGGTCATCAGCTTGGCCGCCTTGAGTTCCACCGCGGAGTCGACGAGATGGCCCTGCACGTACTGGTTCTTGCCGATCGGGCGGTCGAACGCGACGCGCTGCTTCGCGTAATCGACGCCGAGGCCGAGCGCGTAGTCGGCGATCCCGTTGCAGCCGGCTGCGATCGAGAGCCGTCCCATCGCGAGGAACTGCATCGCCGAATAGAAGCCCATCCCGACGTTCTGGGGGCCTCCGAGGATCTGCTCCTCGGAGACGCGGCAGTCGTTGAACTCGAGTTCGAACTGACCCTCGCCCTCGACCATGCCTACCTGGCCGCGCCCGACGGTGAACCCGGGTGTGCCTTTCTCGACGATGAACGCGGTGATGCCACCTTGAGCTTTCTTCGAGCGATCGTTCGCGGCGAACACGAGCGCGAAGTCGGCGTGTTTCCCGTTAGTGATGAAGTGCTTGCGGCCGTTAAGGACCCAGTCGCTCCCGTCCTTGGTCGCCGAGGTCCGGATGTTCTGCGCGTCGGAACCGGCATCGGGCTCGGTGAGCGCGAAGCACATCGATCGCTCGGCGCTCACGAGCGGTACGAGGTATTGCTTCTTCTGTTCCGCGGTTCCGTTGAGGAGCAACCCGGTCGGGCCCTCAGGCCCGTAGGTAGTGAATCCGGCCAACCGGCAGCCGGTGCGCGCGGCCGCTTCGCGCAGCAGCACCATCCCCAGCTGCGGAAGTCCGCTTCCTCCGACGTCTTCCGGGAAATCGGCGGCGTAGAAACCGAGTTCGGCAGAGCGTCTCCGCACGCGATCTCGCAGCTCTACCGGGACGTCGTCCTTCTCGGGATCGATGTTGGCGGCTTCGAGGGGGCGCAGTTCGCGTTCGATGAAGTCGACGAGGTTCTTTTGAAGCTCTGCGTATTCGTCGGGAATGGCGAAATCCATGCCGGCTCCTGGTCTGCGATCGCGTTCGGGCGACAATCAGAACACGAGGCATGCGGGCGCGGATCGAGCGGGCGACCCGGCCGGAGTTACATGCGCTTGAGCAGCTCCTGGCGCTTCGACTCGTACTCGCCGTCGCTTATGAGGCCCTGTTCCTTGAGGCGGGACAGCGCCTCGATCTGTGACGCCACCGACTGTTCGGCGGGGGCCGCGCCGCGAGGTTGCATCATCCGGTTCTGGTTCTTCTCGGATTCCTCGTAGATGGTCTTCTGCACCCGCTCCGGGTGACGAACGTGAGTGATCTGCTCCTGCCCGCGTTCGCCTGCCGATTCGATCATCAGCGATCCGGCCCCGATCATCCGGTCGAACACCCCCTGGCTGAACGCGACGTCGTTGATGCGCTCGAGGGGGATCTCCTTCGAATGCTTGGCGATCAC
>DASSMG010000167.1:0-5022 GCA_035688995.1 Actinomycetota bacterium | reverse complement strand
GCCGATGATCGCCGTCAGTGGCGTCTTCAGCTCGTGCGAAACCGTGGCCACGAAATCGCTCTTCAAGCGGTCCAGCTCCTCGAGCCGCGCGACCGTTTCGCGCTCGTGCTCGAACAGTCTGGCGTTCCCGATCGCGATCGCGGCATGCTCGGCGAAGAAGCCGAGCGCCGACAGGTCTTGGAGTGTGAATCTGCGATGCCCCGTGGTCTCGTTCAGGTTGAGGACCCCAACCAGGTCGTCGTGGCGGATCAACGGCACCGACATCGAGGACCTGATCCCCCGTTGCGGATGAAGCTCGACATCGTCGCCCACGACGTCGGTGTCCTGGATCAGCATCGCTTCGCGCCGCTCGGCGACTATCCCTGCGATACCCCGACCGATCTTCGTCTTCTGATCGATCGCGTCTCCAAGCGGCGGGCCTTGCCACGACACGATCTCGAGCTCTTGGGTCCGGTCGTCGTACAGCATGATCGAACCCTCGTTCCCACCGAGGAGTTCGAGAGCCGATCCCAAGATGAGTCGGAAGACGTCCTGGACATCGAGTGTCGCGTTCACCGATTTCACGAGCTCCGACAGAACGGAGATCTCGGAGATCCGGTTCGACAGTGAGGTCGACAGGACACGTTCTTCGATCAACAGAGTGGTGAGACGCCGAAGGCTCAACTCTTTCTCGATCACGTAGAGAAGGAACGCGAGCGCGAGACCTCCTACGAGAACCACGACCACCCACGTCGAGAGATCGTGGAAGTCGAGGGTGACCGGTAGAAAATCGGCGCCGAGCGAGTAGAGCGCGATGGCTACGGTGACCGACGCAACGAGGAAGATCGAGATCGCCCACAGCTGGACGCGCCGTCGATCGACCTCGGAAAGGGTTAACTCGCCATGTTTGACTCCCGCAGCGCGGGCGACGTCATCGGCGATCTCGGAAACTGCGGCTACTTCGTTACCCGCCACGCGCCCGGTTTCGTCGGCGGAAGCACTTCGAGGACGTTCTTGGTCCGAAGTTCCTCGTCGGGGATGGGTACCGGATAGCGCGACGAGAAGCACGCGGTGCAGAACTGGTCACTCGGGATCTGAGTGGATTCCACCATCCCCTCGAGAGACAGATGAGCCAGGGAGTCGGCACCGATATGGGCCCGAACCTCTTCGACGTTCAAACGGGCCCCTATCAACTCGTTCTGATCCGGCATGTCGATCCCGTAGAAACAGGGCCACTTGATCGGCGGAGCCGAGATCCTCATGTGAACCTCGCGCGCCCCGGCGTCTCGGAGCATCGCCACGATCTGTTTCGTGGTGTTGCCCCGCACGATCGAGTCGTCGATCACGACAACGCGGCGCCCTTCGATGATCTCGCGCACGGGGTTGAGCTTCATCCGGATCCCTTGCTGACGCATCGACTGCGTCGGCTGGATGAAGGTGCGTCCCACGTAGCGGTTCTTCACGAAACCGTCGCCGTAAGCGATCCCGGACGCCTGCGCGAATCCCTGTGCAGCCGGAACTCCGGAGTCGGGGACGGGCATCACCAGCTCCGCCGTGACGGGAGCCTCATGGGCAAGCCGCTGACCCATGCGGTACCGCGATGCGTACACGTTCTGCCCCATCAACATCGAGTCGGGACGTGCGAAGTAGACGTGTTCGAACACACAAGTAGCAGGACTTACCTCGGCGAAGCGAACGCTCGACAACCCGTCGGCGTCGATCGTCACCAGCTCTCCCGGTTCGACATCGCGGAGGAACTTCGCCCCCAGGAGGTCCAGCGCACAGGTTTCCGATGCCAGGATCCAGCCGCCGTTCTCGAGGCGTCCGATGCACAACGGCCGGAACCCGTGCGGGTCTCGTGCTCCGAAGATCCGCGACTCGTCCATCATCGTGAACGAATAGGCGCCGGCAAGCTTCGGCAGGACCTCACGAATCGCGACCCCCATGTCACCCTCGTTGCGTCGCGCGATGTGCGCCGCAACCAGATCGGTGTCCGAAGACGACGGGAGCCGGGCTGCTTCGGGCGTGGGGTCGCCGCCGGCCGCGGCGAGGGAATCCTTCAGTGCCACCGAATTCACGAGGTTGCCGTTGTGAGCGAGCGCGAGCTGGCCCTTCGGAGAGCTCTTGTACGTGGGCTGCGCGTTCTCCCACGAAGAAGCACCCGTCGTCGAATAGCGGGTGTGACCGATGGCCAGCTTCCCCCGCAGAGACTTGAGCACCGTCTCGTCGAAAACCTGGCTGACGAGCCCCAGCTCCTTGTAAACGACGACCGTTGCGCCGTCGGAGATGGCGATCCCGGCCGATTCCTGGCCCCGGTGCTGCAGGGCATACAGCGCGTAGTAGGTGAGGCGGGCAACGTCCTCACCGGGAGCGTAGATACCAACGACGCCACAGGCGTCCCGAGCTTCTCCGGCCATCAATCGAGACTAGCCGAGAGGTGGCGCTGGAGGGCGTTTTCGTACAACCGGGTGGCATCGTCCAGGCCGATCGAGACATCCAGCAGACCGATCTCGGGTCCGCCGACCGTGCCGATCACGCGCGTCGGGACCCCGTGTTCCGAGCCCAGCGACGACAGCTGATCGAGCATGTCCCGGCTCACGGACACCAGTGCCCGCGACGGGGACTCCGAGAACAACGCCCTGTAGCCATCACTTGACGTCAACGTCGTGGTTGCGCCGAGCCTTCCGGCGATCGCCGACTCGAAGAGAGCGACGGCCAATCCACCTCCGGAGAGATCGTGCGCCGACACCAGAAGGTGGCGACCCGCAGCGGCGACGAGAAGGTCATGCAGCGCCTTTTCGGCGGCGATGTCCAGCTGCGGCGGGCGGCCCCCGATCGCGTGGTTGACCAGCTTCGCGTAATCGCTTCCCCCGAAGTCGTCACCGTCGGTGGCTCCCAGCAGAACGATCGCGTCGCCTTCATGCCGGAACCCGATCCCGACCGCATCGGCAGCACGATCGAGGACGCCGAGCATGCCGATCACCGGCGTGGGGTAAATCGGCCGGTCGTTGGTTTCGTTATAGAACGACACGTTGCCGCCCGTGACCGGTGTCTCCAGCGCGATGCATGCGTCCCGGATGCCGCGCACCGCTTCGGTGAACTGCCACATCACTTCGGGTTTCTCGGGGTTGCCGAAGTTCAGGCAGTTCGTCACCGCGACGGGCCGGGCCCCCGTAACGGCCACGTTGCGAGCCGCCTCCGCGACTGCGAGCCGCGCGCCTTCGTAGGGGTCCAGGTAGCAGAAACGCGCGGGGCCGTCGACCGAGATCGCGACCGCGACGTCGCGGCCCGGGAGCCGGACGACCGCGGCGTCACCGCCCGGTGGGCCGACGGTGCCGAGGAAGATCATGTGGTCGTACTGCTCCCATACCGCGCGTTTGGAACCGACCTCCGGCGACGACAACAAGGTGACGAGTGCATCCCGGAGATCGGCCGGAGGGGCATCCCCGTTCGGTGCCGCCGCGAGTTCGTCGGCCCATGCCGGGCGCGCTGCAGGACGGTCGTACACCGGTCCTTCTTCGGCAAGCGCGTCGGCGGGAACGTCGGCGACGACCTCGCCGCCGCTACGAACCTCGACGCGATCCGAATCGGTGACCGTCCCGATGACGCGCGCCTCGAGCCCCCAGCGCTCGCACACCTCGACCACGTCGTCGACGTTTCCCGGAGTGACGACCGCGAGCATCCGCTCCTGGGATTCGGAGATCATCACCTCGAACGGCTCCATGCCCGGCTCTCGCCGGTGGACCGCATCGACGTCGAGCGCCATCCCGGTGCCGGCCTTGGACGTCATCTCGGACGTGGGACAGGCGATGCCGCCGGCTCCGAGATCCTGGAACCCGACGACGAGGCCTCTGCGGATCAGCTCCAGAGAAGCCTCGATCAGGAGCTTCTCGGTGAACGGATCGCCGACCTGGACGGACGGGCGTTTGTCCATCGAGGACTCGTCGAACGACGCCGACGCGAGGACGCTGGCGCCACCGATCCCATCGCGGCCGGTCGACGACCCGAAGAGCACGGCGATATTTCCGGGGCCCTCCGCCACGCCGCTCATCAACCGCGATTCGACGATGCCGAGACACGCGACGTTGACGAGTGGGTTCTCCGCGTAGCACTCCTCGAAGACGAGCTCTCCGCCGAGCGTCGGGACCCCGATCGAGTTTCCGTACGAAGAGATCCCGTGAACGACGCCGTCGACGAGATAGCGCGTACGCGCATCGTCGAGGGGTCCGAAACGCAACGGATCCATCAAGGCGATCGGCCGTGCCCCCATCGACAGGATGTCGCGCACGATCCCGCCGACCCCGGTTGCAGCTCCGTTGAACGGCTCGACGAAACTCGGATGGTTGTGCGACTCGATCTTCCACGCGACCTGAACGCCGGGTGCGACCTCGATGATCCCCGCTCCCTCTCCGGGACCGACCACGATGTGGGGGCCCTCGGTCGGAAGCGACTTCAGATGGATCCGGCTCGACTTGTAGGAGCAGTGCTCGCTCCACATCACGGAGAACATCGCGAGCTCCGTATAGGTGGGTGCGCGTCCGAGCCGGCTCTTTATCGCTTCGAATTCGTCGTCGGTGAGCCCAAGATCGCGATGAAGCGACGCCGTCATGCTCACGCGGGGATCGCGCGGTTCTGAGTGACGTGATCGATGATCGATCCGAAGATGATCGTTCCGTCGATCGAACCGAGGAGGCCTTCGCACGCACGTTCCGGGTGAGGCATCAATCCAAAGACGTTGCCGCGCTCGTTGCAGATCCCCGCGACGCGTTCGAGCGACCCGTTCGGGTTGTCGCAGTAGCGGAGAACGATCTGCCCGTTGCCTTCCATCTCCTCGTAGGTTTCGGGGTCGCAGTACCAGCTGCCCTCGAAATGGTTGATCGGGATCCTCAAGAGATGCCCCGGTTCCGCCCGCGATGTGAACGGCGTGTGGGTGTTGACCACCTCGAGCTCCACCCATTTGCACAGGAACTTGAGACCCACGTTCTTTCGCAGTGCGCCGGGGAGCAATCCCGACTCGCACAGCACCTGGAACCCGTTGCAGAT
>DASSMG010000166.1:0-4593 GCA_035688995.1 Actinomycetota bacterium | reverse complement strand
CGCTTGCATTCGCTGAGCGTGAGCCCGGACGGTAAGACGGGCTACATCGCGTACCTGGGCGGGGGCTCGTTCCTCATCGACACCTCGGACTTCGCGAACGCGAAACCGAAGCCCGAGGTCCGTTTGATCACACCGTTGCAGGACCGGGTGCACTGGGGTGACCCCGGTGCCCACAGCGCGGTTCCGATCTGGGGGCAGCACTACTACCTGACGACGGACGAGGTCTACGGAGATCTGGTTGGCGCGATCAGCAGTGGTGGCGGGTGCCCGTGGGGTTGGGTCCGCACCGTCGACATCAAGAACCCGAAGAAGCCGAAGGTCGCGGCCGAGTACAAGCTGCCCGAGAACCAAGAGGACTTCTGCACCACCGACCCGCCTCGCCCTTCGTCGAGCTACTCCGCGCACAACCCGACGCTGACCCAACACCTCGCCTTCGTGACGTGGCACTCGGGTGGGCTGCAGGCGATCGATCTGTCCGACCCGGCCCATCCGACCCAGGCGGCGGAGTGGACGCCGGACCCCGAGCCCTACGTCCTGCAGGAAGATCCGGCTCTGAGCGCGGGGCAGGACAAGGTCGTCGTGTGGAGTTACCCGATCATCCAGAACGGTCTCATCTACGTGGTCGACATCCGCAACGGGCTCTACATCCTCAAGTACAAGGGCCCTTACGACACCGAGGTCTCGAAGACGAAGTTCCTCGAAGGGAACTCCAACCTCGGTGACGCGTTGCGGCTCGGAAAACTCTAGTCGCGGGTCCGAACGAGGATCTAGAAAAAGGCCCCCGGATCTCCGGGGGCCTTTTTTGTACTGCTCAGCGCGCCCTGTGCGGGTGCTCAGTTACGAAAGTTTGTTTAGAACTCGACCTCGATGCCCTGGGCTGCCTGCGGCATCGCGTTGAAGACTCCCTGGAGCTGCATCAGCTTCATCATGTTGCCGGAGATCTTCAGCTTCCCCTGCATGAACGCGTTCTGGGCGTTCAGCTCCTGCTTGATGATCGCGACCGCGGTCTCGTAGTTCTGCGTGATCGTGGCTTCTGCGTCGGAGACTTCGCCGATCCCGACCTGCGCCTGCCCGCCGTCGATCGTGAAGTAGTACTTCGTTTCTCCATCGGGTGCGTCGGTGACGACTTGCTGCAGCTTCACCTGTTGACCGGCGGCCGCCTTCTTGAACTCCTCGGAGGAATTCAGCGCGTCGGTCATCGTCGAAGCCCATTCCTCTGTGAGGAACTTCACTGCCATGCGTAACCTCCTGGATCGTGCAGCACGTGAGCGGCCGCAACCCTAAAGCCCTTACGGTTCAGTCGATGAGTGCATCTTCTTCCGAGCCTCGCCCCGCGGCGACCCTCGTGATCCTGCGCGATGGCGATGCGGGTCCCGAAGTGCTCGTTACGGTCAGGCCCGAAACGCTGAGATTCATGGCGGGAGCGACCGTGTTCCCGGGCGGAGCCATCGATCCTGCCGATCTCGACCCCCGCTGGGCGAGTGCCTCGAGCCTGTCGCCCGCCGACGCGTCGAGAGCGACCGGGATCGATGACCCGCATATAGCCCTCGGCGCCTACGTCGGCGCGCTGCGAGAAGCGTTCGAGGAGGTTGGGTTCCTTCTCGGGTCGGGACGGTTGGAGGCGATCCCGCGTGCGACGGAAGATCGTCCCGACGACTTCCTCGCAACCTGCTTGGGTCTCGGGGTGAGACTCGCGACCGATCGTCTGGTCGACGCAGGCAGCTGGGTGACTCCGATGGGTGCGCCCGTTCGTTTCGATACTCGTTTCTTCTGCGTTCGCGCCGCCGCCGACTGGGTGCCCGATCCCGATCCCACCGAGGTTGCCTCGGCGCGCTGGGTGACGCCTCGGGGCGCCCTCGAGGATCTCGCAACGGGCGAGGCGATGATGGCCCCTCCGACCGTCGAGATGTTGCAGCGACTCGACGGTCACGATTCGGTCGACGAGATACTTGCTGCGATCTCGGCCTCGCCGCTCCAGGGATCGGGAGCGATCCTGTCGATGCGTCTCTCGCCACTCGTTCACGTGACGCTGGCGCCGAATCCCGGTCCGATGACGGGCCCCGGGACCAACACCTATGTGGTTGGCTCCGGTCCGACCGTTGTCATCGATCCGGCGGTCGACGACGCTGCATTCCTCGACGCGGTGATGGAAGCAGCGTCGGGATCCATCGATCAGATCCTCGTGACGCATCGCCACTCCGATCACATCGGTGGCGTGGCCGCGCTCGTCGAAAGGACCGGTGCCCCGGTTCGCGCGTTCGGCACGGAGGAGATCGACGGCATCGTTCCGGAGCCGGTGACCGAAGGAGAGGTCATCGAGGCCGGCGGAGCGACGCTGCGAACCATGCATTGCCCCGGTCACGCGTCGGACCACCTCTGCTGGGTACTCGAGGGTGCCGCAAGCTTGTTCGCCGGCGACAACATCCTGGGCGAGGGCACGGCGGTGATCGCTCCGCCGGACGGGGACATGAACGACTATATGGACACCCTGGAACGATTGGCGACGCTCGATATCGACCGCATCTACCCGGGGCACTTCCGCCCACTCGACGGGGGCCGTCGCATGATCGAGGGCTACATCGAGCACCGCGCCGAACGGATCCGACAACTGAAGGCCGCGCTTGCCGATGGTGCGACGCTGCCGAAAGAGGTCGTCGCAGTCGTCTATCGAGACACGCCGGAGGAGTTGCGCGTTGCGGCCGAGATCCAGGTCGTTGCACAGCTCGAGATGCTCGAACGACGGGGAGAAGTTCGCCGGGCGGATGACCGATGGTTCTTGATAGACGTTGATTAGGGTGGAAGCACCGAGCTGAGGGGACCGCGCGCGATGTCGCAGGACCGGCAGTCGATAGCCAAGGGGAGCTGGCGTTGGGCTGCTCATGTCGCCGAGCTGATGGCATGGGCCACCGTGGCGATGCTGTTTCTTGCGCTCCACGTGTCCACGTTGCCGGACTCCACCTACCGATGGGGGATCGGCACCCTCATCGGACTGGCGGTGTGGCTACTCGTCTTCTTCCACCTTCTGTTGTTCAGGAAGGGGAACCTCAAGTCGATCGCATGGAGCGGCGTGATCGTCGACGTTGCGTTCGCCGGCGTCATGTATGCGCTGCTGAAGAACTACGTTCCCTCCGCGCAACTGATCTTCGTTCCCGTCATCCTCGCGACGGGACTCGTCGGCGGATTCTGGGAAGCGATAATCGGCGCGTCTCTCGCGGTCGCCGCTTTCCTCGGGGTCGCGTTCGTAAACGAACCTCACCTCTCGCCCATCAATGAGGTCGTCAACGCGGCGATATTCCTCGTTTCCGGAACGGTAGCCGGCCTTCTCGCGAGGGAGCTACGAACCCACTACCGCGCGGAGCAACAGCAACAGCGCGTCGCAAAGGTCGTTCGCCATCGTTTGGAAGCCGTCCTCGACGCGGTCGACGAGGCCATCGTCTATCGCGATCGACAAGGGATCACGAGACTCGTGAACCGGCGGGCCGAGCAGATCTTCGGACTGGACAGCGAGGCGGCGACCGGAGGTCCGATCGTGGAGGTTCTGCGCGCGATCGCTCGCGACACGGAGGACCCAGAAGGTTTCATGGAAACGTTCCAGCAGCTTCGCGACGATCCCGAGCTCGAGATCCGCAACGACGTCGAACAGGTCTTGCCGGAACGGCGCCGACTGAAGCTTTCCTCGTTGCCCGCGTTCGACGAGAACGACGCCCTCGTGGGACGTATCGACGTCTACACCGACGTCACGCAGGACACCCGACGCGCGGCCGAGATCGAACGACTTCTGGAGCAAGCCCGGCGTACCGCCGAGAGCTATCAACGCGCGCTGCTTCCGGAATCGACGCCGACGCTTCCGCGCGTGAGCATCGTCGCGCACTACGTTCCGGCCGCCGGCGATCGGGCCATCTGCGGCGACTTCTACGACTTCGTGTCCACGAGCGACGGGAAGGTCGCGTTCGTCCTGGGAGATGTCGTCGGCATCGGCCCCCGCGCCGCGAGCGATACGGCGCTGACCAGGTACACGCTGAGATCCCTGATCAACCGCGAATCGGATCCGGGGCGTCTGCTCGATGAGATGAACGTCCAGATCTTTCCCCAGTGCGACACGGAGCGGTTCGTTCGTCTGCTGATCGGGGTCCTGGACCCGGAGCGCGCGATCCTCACGTACGCGAACGCGGGCCACGTTCCTCCGGTCGTGTACCAGTCGGAGGAAGGCCGCGTCGAGTGGTTGTCCGAAGGGGGCCTGGCCCTCGGTATCGAACCGGACGTTGCCTACAAAGCGACCCGTCTCGAACTCGAGCCCGGCGACACTCTCGTCTTCTACACGGACGGCGTCACGGAGGCGTCGCGCGGCGGTAGGCCGTACGGGCAGGGGAAGTTCTCAGATCTCGTGAGTGCGTACGGCATGGGGACTCCGGGGGAGCTGGCCCAAGCGTTGCGTCGCTCGGTGGAAGCGTGGGTGACCACCCCCGACTCCCCCGCGGGGACCCAACCGGAATTGCGCGACGACATCGCGATCCTGGTCTGTCAGATCGCGCCGGACCGGCTCCTCGGCGAGCCGTCGCGTGAGCTGGTCCTCCCCAACGAGTCGGCCCGGAT
>DASSMG010000165.1:0-5294 GCA_035688995.1 Actinomycetota bacterium | reverse complement strand
TTCCTCCTTGGAGACGGTCCCGATCCGGTTGCCGCCAGCACAGCGCATCGGTGTGCCCGTAGCTCGGGTCGGTTCCGTACAGGGTGTCGCCGCCACCGTTCCCGATCATTTCGTCGTTGCCCGACCCCCCGATCAGCACGTTCGCTTGGTCGTCGCCGATCAACGTGTCGTCGGTGGTAGCCGAACAGTTGAGCGAGACGTTCTCGATCGAGCCGAGCACGATCGAGTCGTTGCCGTCGCCTCCGGTCGCGGTCCCCATCGAAAGGTCGACCGTGACGCCGGTCGTCGCGTCGTAGGCCAGATAGCGAACCGTGTCGGTGCCGTCACCACCATCGAGGAAGTCGTCGCCGGCGCCGCCGCTGAGCGAATCGGCCCCGCCGAGGCCACAGATCGTGTCGTTGCCGCCGAGGCCCTCGATGTAGTCCGACTCCGGGGTCCCAACGATGACGTCGTCGCCCTCGGTTCCGTACGTACCCGACGCCGTGGCCGTCTTCCCGTTGCACTGTGGTGTTTGCGCCCCGGCGCCCACCGGCACGA
This sequence comes from Actinomycetota bacterium, assembly GCA_035688995.1. Classification (GTDB taxonomy): domain Bacteria; phylum Actinomycetota; class CADDZG01; order CADDZG01; family WHSQ01; genus DASSMG01. The sequence goes on along the minus strand of DASSMG010000165.1, from coordinate 4,757 downwards.
CCCCCAGACCGAGCACGAGCGCCGAGACGAACGCGATCCGCCTCACATCTGTTCTAACGCCCGAAGCCCTGCGATGGTTCTGTGTCGGAGGAAATCTCGTCGCCTGCGTGGAATCCTGAGGGCATGAGCACACGAGCGAGTCACCCCGCCGGCACCAAGTCCTTCATCGACCTCTCTGAGGGGACCCGAGTCCTCGAAGCGACCGTCCCCAAAGTCGCCGGCGCCATGCGAGCCGTCGACGACGGCGATGCCAAGGCGATCGGGCACTGGACCGTTCGGGACGTGGCCGCCCACCTGACCGACGTCGCCCACGATCAACACCGGATCACCCGCGGCGAAGGCAGCGTCTACTCGACGACCAAGGAGATCCCCGACGTCAACGACCAGCGGTTGCGGGCGCGGGAGAACAAGGACCTCCACGCCCTCGCCGACGAGTTCGAGACTCAGATGACGAGCTACATCTCGTTACTCAAGTCGATCGAGGGTGACCCGATCGTTTCGTGGGCCGAGCTCCAGATCCCGCAGTCCGCGGTCGTCGCAAGCGACATCGGCGAGCTCCTCGTGCACGGTTTCGACATCACGCACGCCGAGGGCAAGCCGTGGCCCATCGATCCGCACGCGGCAGGTCTTTCGCTGAAGGGGATCTCGCCGGTCACGATGCATTACGTCGACAAAGAGGCGACCGCCGGAGTGCGAGCCGTCTTCGACGTGAGGATCCGCGGCCAGTGGCAGCTCCATTTCGCGTTCGACGACGGCAAGCTGAAGATCGAGGAACCAAGCTCTCGTCGCGTCGACGTCCACCTTTCGGCCGACCCCGTCGCATTCATGCTCGTCGGTTACGGACGGGTGTCGCACTGGGGGCCCCTGTTCAAGGGCCAGCTTCTGTCGTGGGGCCGCAAGCCGCTGCTCGCGCTGAAGTTCCCGACCTTCCTCAAGAACCCTTAGAAGGTCACGCGCCGTGCCGCGGCGAAGACTCTCCTAACGACGATCTAGGGGGGAACGTGCGCGGACGCGGCATCGCAGCGATATTGCTAGTGGTCGTCGCGGCGACGATGCCGCCGGCAGGCGCGAAACCGAAACCCAAGGCGGCTCCGGTGTCGCTCTACCTACACGGTTCCAGTCCCGTCGGAGAGATCGACGGGATGCAGAACTGGAGCAACATCATCACCGGCGAGCCGCTCACGTTCCTTCCGATGACCCCGGAGAAGCCGAGCTCGTCCACCGACAAGTCCTTCGGGATCGGCCCCCAGGGCGACGACCAATGCTCGGGCAATCCGGTGCTCCCGACGTGGGACGCGAAGGTGCAGGGAACGATCAAGGGGCACATGAAACTCAGGGTCACGTTGCTGTCGTATCCGGCTCCGATCCACATCCGGGTCTTCGCCGACGTCGACGAATTGAGTTGCGACCTCGACTACGACAATCCGGTGGTCGAGAAGGAGCTGAGCCCGGATCCAGGGCTGAACGACTACACGATCGACCTCGGCGACGCGACGACGCACATCTCGCATCGCCTCATCCTGATGATCAGCCCGAACCTGGCCGGCGCGGGAGCGGACGGACGGGTGATCTACGACTCGACCGCACACCCGAGCCGTCTCGAGTTCTCGTGCGTGCCCGACAAGGGAACCGCGGGCTGCGCCGCTCCATAAGCGATAGGTCGCGGCGATAGGTCGCGAGTGAGAAGTTCCCGGTGCATGCGGTGCACCCGGTGCACCCTGCACCGCATGCACCGCGTGCACCGCAGGGTCCGCGAACTCGAACGTTAGTTCGCGCGGGGGCCCGAAGGCGGGGGTCAGGCGGCTTTCTTGATCGCTCGGATGAGCTGCTTCTTGTCCATCTTCGAGCGACCCGAGATCCCGAGCTTCTTCGCTCGCTCCTCGAGCTCGGCCTTGGTCAGGGCGGCGAGGTCCTCGTCGGATCCCTTCCCGTTCGACGCTGCCTTGGCGCCCTCCTTCGGCGCCTTCGGCTTCTCGCCGCGCTTGGCCGCTTCGACCGAGGCCCGCAGTGCCTCCATGAGGTCGGTGACCTTGGCCGGCTCCTCGGCCGGCTCGGGCACGACGATCTCCTCGCCTTCGACCTTCTGCTTGATGAGCTTCTTGAGGGCCTTGTGGTACTCGTCCTTGAACTGACTGGGATCGAAGTCGTCGGTCAGTTGCTGGATCAGCTGACGCGCCATCTTTCGTTCGCGGTCCTGGACCTGCGGGCGCTTCTTGAGCTCCGAGAACTTCGCGTCGCGCATCTCCTCGGGCCAGTGCATGGTCGCCAGCACCATCATGTTGTCCACGACCCGGATCGCGGAGAGGTGCTCGCGCTCGCGCATCGCAACCTTGGCGACGCCCACCAATCCTTCGTCCTCGAGGGCCGACGTCATCAACCGGTAGGCCTTGACCGCGCTCTCCTCGGGAACGATGAAGTAGCTCTTGTCGAAGTACATCGGGTCGATCTGTTCGTAGGGCACGAACGAAACGACATCGATCGTTCGGAGTGACTCGAGGTCGAGAGCTTCGAGATCGTCGTCGGTGATCTCGACCCATTTGCCCTTCGAATACTCGTAGCCCTTGACGATCTCGTCCCAATCGATGTCCTTGTGGCCCTTGTCGCAGGTGCGTTCGTAGCGGATGCGCTCGCCGTCCTTCTCGTGCAAGAGATGGAGGTCGATGCGTTCGCCCGCTTCCCGCCCGACGGCGGGGTAGATCTTGATCGGGATCGTGATCAGCCCGAACGTGATCGAGCCCTTCCAGATTGAACGTGGCGCCATCGCCGTTACCTCCGTTTCGGATCAGAACCTCAAAGGTGGCGTACCCATGGGGCGCGGGTGGCTAACGCAGGCGGCTTACGGCAGGTTGACGAGGAGCACGACCGCGAGCACGACGAACCACACGTGTACCAGGAACGGCGGGGACAGCGGCCCGACCTGCGCGAGGTTCCCGAGTGCCAGCGACGCACCGAACAGGATGCCGAACCATCCGAGCCAGTGCGGCAACACTCCGGTTTGGACGATCGAGATCCCGAAAAGCATCGTCGCCGCGTGCGACAGAACGAGATGGAGCCAGAAGATCCATCCACCGAATGAGTGGAGCGCGGCCGCCCCTTCGGGAACTGACCCGGTTTCGCTCGTACGACGCGCGATGTCGGCGACCACGGTGACCCGCCAGATCAATGCCGCGAGCATGAGCACGCCGCCCACGATCCACAGCGTCGACGCGATCGTGGCCCATAGTGGCTCTTGAGCCCACGATTGGAACTCACGGAACGCGATCGTGCCGGAGATCGCGAGCAACGTGGCGGGGACCATCCACAGGTGGATCCACCGGATGCGGGACGCATCGCGATGCCACGCTTTCATCGCGTCCGGGAGCGCCGCCTGGTAGTCGAACTTCCAGCCGACGGCGCCAATCATGAACGTGACGAAGCCTGCGATGAAGAGGATCGCGGCCACGAGCTGAGCATCGCGGGCCGCGAACGGCATCTCCTCGAAGTGGATCATCGCTCCGTAGGCGAAGGCGATCACCCTGCAAGGGTGCCCCGGCCGGGCTCAGCATTCAAGTCCGGAACGACCTAAGTTGTGACTTCGTCGCCGAGCAAGGGGGGCCCATGATGCTGCGTTCGAAATGGCTCGTTGTCGGAGGGATCGTCGCCGTGGTCGCGGCGGTCGGCGCCGGGATGGCGATCGGCGCAGCGGCGGCCGGGGGCCGGTCGTCCGCGTCCGCCGCATCCGGGGCGGCACGCCGGCACCATCGCGTCGATCCCTCGCTAACACAACGCTACGACCCCGACCGCTACACGGCCCGGGTGTCGAACCCGTGGTTCCCACTCAAGCCGGGGATCACGTACGTCTATCGCGGGACCGACGGCGAAGACCGCACCCGCGACGTCTTCCGGGTCACCGACCGCACGATCACGATCGTCGGCGTGGAGTGCCGCGTCGTCAACGACCGCGTCTTCACGAACGGCCATCTGTCGGAGAAGACATCCGACTACTACACGCAGGACGTCGAGGGGAACGTCTGGTACTTCGGCGAGGACCCCGCGGAGTACAACCGGAGCGGGAAGGTGATCTCGCGAGCCGGGACGTGGCGCACCGGACGTCACGGCGCGCAGGCCGGGATCTTCATGCAGGCGTTCCCGCAGGTGGGCGACCAGTTCCGTCAGGAGTTTCGCCGCGGCCATGCGGAGGACCACTACATGGTTCTGAGCCTCAGCGCCGAAGTGACGACTCCGTACGGCCACTTCGGAGACAACCGTCTCCGCCGCAACGTGGAGCTAACGAAAGAGTGGTCACCGCTGGAACCTCGCGTCCGGGATCACAAGTACTACGTGCGCGGGATCGGCGAAGTCGCCGAGGTCACGGTCAGAGGTGGTCACGAGACCCTGGACCTTTTCGCGATCCGGAAGCGCTAGCCCCAGGGGGCGGGGCCTTGGCGAGGCCCTGGCGACGGGATCCAGCCCCCCGTGGCGAAGTCTTAGGGCAGAGACACCACGGGCGAAGTTGGAGGTGAGCCGAGTGACCAAGGGACTACGAAGGCCGGCCGCAACGGCATTGGCAGCCATCCTGATCGTGGCGGCCGCCCCGCTGCTCGCGCCCGCATCAGCCCGGACGGCACGCTCCGCTTGTCCCTTGAACGTGGTCCCACGCGATCGTGGATGGACCTCCATCGAGCCCCCGGACTGGCAGATAGACCCCGGAGAGACGGCCCGCGTAGGCGACCCGGTCGGAGCCGAGGACTTCGCGGTTCTGCCTCACCACCCCGAGA
>DASSMG010000164.1:0-4958 GCA_035688995.1 Actinomycetota bacterium | reverse complement strand
CGTCTCGCCCCCTGATCGAAGACGCGGCACAACGCGTCGATGCGGTGCTCGTCCTTGAGCCGTCGGCGGACGGCGCGCTGAAGGTCGCGCGGAAGGGTGGCGGCCTCTATCGGGTCACGGTCACCGGCCGTGCCGCGCACGCAGGGCTCGAGCCCGAGAAGGGCGTGAACGCGGTCATCGAAGCCGCTCACAAGGTTCTCGAGGTGGCCGAGTTCGCCGATCCCGAACTGGGGACGACCGTGACCCCATCCCTCATCTCGGGCGGCAGCGCGACGAACACGGTTCCCGCCACCGCGGTCGTCTCGGTCGATGTACGAGCTGCAACGATCGCCGAGCAGCAACGCGTCGACGACGCGATCCGCGCGCTGCAGCCGAAGATCGCCGGAGCCCACGTGACGATCGGCGGTGGGATCGACCGTCCCCCACTCCCCCATTCCGCGAGCAACGAACTGTTCGAACGGGCGAAACGCATCGCAAGCGAGCTCGGCTTCGGCGACATCGAAGGAGTCGAGGTGGGCGGCGGTTCCGACGGCAACTTCACCGCCGCGGTGGGGACACCGACCCTCGACGGCCTCGGCCCCGTGGGGGCCGGCGCTCACGCCGAAGGTGAATGGATAGCGGTCGACCGTCTCGCCGAGCGTGCCGCTCTCATCGCGATGCTGGTCGACGAGCTTCGTTCGGACGCGTGAGCGCGCCGGACCCCCTCGAACAAGCACTAACCGCGGAACGCAGCGCGTGCGAACGCGCCGGAGTGACGATCGCAGACATCTCCGACCTGGACGGCGAGGCCGCGGTCGCGGCGCTCTTCGATCGCGTGTGGGGCGGAGAATCGGTGATGCCGGCCAATCTTCTGCGGGCGGTCACGCACGCGGGCAACTTCCTCTCCGGCGCCTACGCCGAGGGGCGCATGGTCGGCGCGTCGTTCGGCTTCCTGGGCGGCGGTCGTGACGATCTCCATCTCCACTCGCACATGACGGGGGTCGATCCGGACCTACAACGCCGCGGGGTCGGGGTGGCGCTGAAGCTCCATCAGCGCGCGTGGGCTCTCGAGAGGGGGATCCCTCGGGTCGACTGGACGTTCGACCCACTCGTGCGGCAGAACGCGTTCCTGAACCTCATGAAGCTCGGTGCCGAGATCGTCGGCTATCACGTGAACTTCTACGGCGAGATGCCCGACGGGATCAACGCGGGTGACGAGTCCGACCGCGTGTTGGTCTCGTGGGATGTGGGCTCCGAACGTGCCGCCCGCGCCACCGGCGAGGGTCTCGCAGAGCCCGATATCGACGCCATGCGCGCCGGGGACGTGCCGATCGCGCTCGACGAAGACGGCTCGGGAGGTCCGGTGGTCAACGAGACACTCGACGGTGCGACCCTTCTGTGCCGGGTTCCCGAAAGCATCGTGCGGGTGCGGGCCCAGGACCCCGGGGCCGCCCGAAGCTGGAGACTGGGGTTGCGCGCGACGATGGGGGCCGCGATCGACGCCGGGTACCGTGCAACCGCCATCTCCCGGGCCGGCTACTACGTCTTGACGAAGGAGACGACGTGAAGATCGAAACCATCGAACTTCGTCGGATCGCGCTACCGATGGTGGCGCCGTTCCGGACGTCGTTCGGGATCGAACAGGACCGCGACATCCTCTTGGTCCGCGTCGTGACTCCGGACGCCGAGGGCTGGGGCGAGTGCGTTGCGAGTACCGCCCCCCTTTATTCCGCCGAGTACACCGACGGAGCGGCCGATGTCATAGAGCGCTACCTGGCGCCACGGCTGTTCGCGCTCGACGACGTCGATGCCCACGGCGTCGGGCCCGCCCTGTCCCCCATCAAGGGTCACGCCATGGCCAAGGGCGCCGTCGAGATGGCGATCCTCGATGCCGAGTTGCGCACGGCCGGCGTCTCGTTCGCAACGTTCCTCGGTGGGGTCCGCGACGCGGTCGATTGCGGCGTCTCGGTCGGGATCCACGACGAGGTTCCCGCTCTTCTCTCCACCGTCGAGCGGTACCTCGCCGACGGCTACAAGCGCATCAAGTTGAAGATCGAGCCGGGACACGACGTCGACGACGTGGCTGCGGTGCGAAAAGCGTTCGGCTCCGATCTCTTGTTGCAGGTCGACGCGAACACCGCCTACACGCTGGCCGACGCGCAACATCTCGCGCGGCTCGACGAGTTCGATCTGCTTCTGATCGAGCAACCGTTACCCGAAGACGACGTGCGCGGGCATGCCGAACTCGCCGCCCGCCTGTCCACACCGATCTGTCTCGACGAGTCCATCACGTCGGCCAGGGCGGCGGCGGACGCGATCGCGCTCGGGGCCTGTTCGATCGTCAACATCAAAGCGGGTCGGGTCGGCGGATACCTCGAAGCGCGTAGGGTTCACGATGTCTGCGCCGCTCACGGTGTGCCGGTGTGGTGTGGCGGGATGCTCGAGAGCGGTCTCGGCAGGGCCGCGAACGTTGCGCTCGCGTCGCTGCCGAACTTCACACTTCCCGGCGACACCTCGGCGTCGAAGCGGTATTACGCACAGGACGTGACGGAACCGTTCGTGTTGAAGGACGGGACACTCGAGGTCCCACGGGGGCCGGGCCTCGGAGTCGTCCCGCTGCCCGACGTCCTCGCCGAGATCACCACCGCGACGAAGTCACTGACGCGCTAAGGGTCATCTTTCCGAAGAACGGCATCGCGTTCGAAAACCTTGCGGTGCAACTGGTGCGATGGTGCAACTTGCACCACTGCACCACCGGCACCGCAGCGATCCGGAAGTGCTACCCCTCGGCGCGAAGGTCTCGCGCATTACGTCCGGTGCGGAACGTCGCGCCGGCGATCAGGGCCAGGATCACCGCGACCAGCGGTAAGAGATAGAGATACCCCCACGGCGCGCCCAGAGACAGGATGTGTCCGGGGACGGCGATCAACCGCCGGTCGGTAGCCCACCCGACAACGGCAAGCCACGAACCTGCCACCGCGAGGGGAAAGAGGATGCGCCAGCCCTGCCAGTCGCCCCGACCGATCGTGTTCCATTCCGAGATCGTCAGCCCTGTCGCAACGACCGCGATGAGGACAGACACCACGACGGCAGCGACGACAGAGCGCCTCATGAACCAATCATCGCACTCGCAAGAGCGACGAGGTTAGGCCGGAACGCCCAGCTCGGAACGGAAGACGCGCATGAAGTTGGCGCCCAGCACCTTGCCGATGTCGTCGTCGGACCACCCACGTCCCATCAGCACTGCGGTCACCAAAGGGAGGTCCCGGCTGCTTCCGTGCGTTCCTTCGGGCACCGCTTTGAGGTCGCGGCCGTTCTCGGTGATGTCCTCGCCGGGGTAATTGGTCTCGAAGTACTCCGCCACGAAATCGGGGCCCAGGCCGACGTGGTCGACCCCCGCCACCTCGGCGATGTACTCGATGTGATCGGCGATGCGCGCCAGCGTGGGAGTCGTCTCGTCGAGGAACCACGCGAAGAAGTTCACTCCGATGACGCCGCCGGTCGCTGCGATCGCTCTGAGATGTTCGTCCGACAGGTTGCGATGGTGGTCGCACAGGGCGCGGGCGTTGGAATGCGAGGCGACGATCGGCCGCGTCGTGATCTCGAGCACGTGATCGACACCGGCTTTCGAGAGATGCGAAACATCGACGAGCATCCCCAACCGCTGCATGAGGCCGACCGCCGCGACACCCGCGGCCGTGAGGCGGGACCCGGCCGCGTCCTCGGCGCTCCCGTCGGCCAGCATCGTGCGCCCGAAGTGCGTGAACGACGCCATCCTCACTCCGAGGCGGAAGAACGTTTCCAGCAACTCGACATCGGTACCGACGTGCTCGCAGCCTTCGAGGGCCGGGACGAACGCGATCTTGCCGGCGGTAACGGCGGCGTCGATCTCGGCCCCCGTGGTGCAGAGCGCGACGTCGTCGCCGTTCTCGGCAACTTCAGTGCGCAGGACCTCCAGAAGGAGCAGCGCTCGACGCAGTGCCCCCTCGGGTCGATAGGCGTCGTCGACGAAGATCGGAACGACCTGCACGTCGACGCCACCGCGACGAAGCTCGGGGATCCAGTGACCGCTGAAGTACTTGGGCCTCCCCCGCTCACGATGGTGCGCGGCGAGGAGGATCAGGTCGTTGTGACAATCGACGACGACCTGATCCTCGTGCAACCGTGCCTCATCGGCGGAAACCATCGCCGGCAAACCTAGCCGGACCGCTTGAGCTTCCCGTGCTGCTTCGCGTAGCGCTCGCCCCGGCGGAACACCGCCAGTCCGAGCGGGATCGACACGACTCCGATGATGATCAACGGCCAGATGTCGTGCCACAGCCCGCCGACCCCGGTGCCTCGCAGGATCGCGTCGCGGATCCCTTCGAGCGCGTAGGTCGCCGGCGAGATCACCGACACCGCGCGCATCGGGCCCGGCAGCACGTCCACGCTGTAGTACACGCCCGAAACCACCAGGAGCGCTCCCTGCGCGATGAAGCCGAGCTGCGAGCCCTTCTCCGGTGAGATCAACGGCAGCACCGCCGTCATCATCCCGATCCCGATGAACGAGACCGACGCGATCGCAAGGATCACCAGCGCCGACACGAAGTTCGCATCGGGTATCTCGAGCCGGAAGAACCACGCGATCGTCGCGAACAACAGACCCGCCCGCGCGACGCCGTACGCGACCGCGAATGCGCCCATGCCCATCAGATGAACCGGGCGCGACAGCGGAGCCATGAACGTGTACTCGATCGTGCCTTCCCACCGCTCCCAGGCGACGGTCTCGGTCAGGATCTCGAAGATGATCCCGAGATACGCCCAGATGACGCCACCGATCAACAGGATCGTCGTCAGACGGTTGACGTCGATCGCGCCGCCGGCGGCCTCCGCACCCTTCGCGATGAACACGATCGTGAGGGTGTTCGCGACCGTCCACAGGAAGAACGCGACCTCCCACCACGCGTAGCGCTTGACCAGATAGATATTCCGTTCGACAA
>DASSMG010000163.1:0-4525 GCA_035688995.1 Actinomycetota bacterium | reverse complement strand
CGGCGCGGGACCGTCCGTGACGACATCCACGGCGATGATCGCGTCACCGACCTCGTCCTTCTTCGCCGCGATCTGGTCCAACGTCCCGTGCAGGCGAACCAGTTGCCGGCCGGCGGTGACCGGGATCTGTTCGACCTTGCGGCGGCCACTCGGCGTCACGTCGACGACGCACACGCTCTTGTCCTGTCCGGCTTCGCCGAAATCGAGCTGCATGAGGCTCCCGCAATAGCGGGCGCGATCCTCGGAACCCGGTGCTCCTTGCGCCTTGTGGATGTGTCCGAGCGCGGCATAGTGGACGTTCGGCACCGCGTTCTCGCGGGCCATGTAGGCCTCGCCGATGTGCAGTTCGCGCTCGCTGCCCGACGGGACCGCGCCGTGCACCATGAAGTGCGCCGCTAGGATGTCGACGGTCTTGCCCCCACCGCTCTTGATCATCGAATCGGCATAAGCGCGGCAGATGTCGCGCACTCGATCGGCGTACGACTTGAACTTGTCGTCCGATTCCTGCGCCCAAGCCACCACCGTCGATTCGTGCAAGAACGGGAAGCAGGCGATCTGCGCGGTCTCCGACCCGTCGCGGCTCGGGAGGGTGACGACACCCCCTTCCTCCGGGCGCAACGTCTTGTGTCTGATTGTGACGTTCGAGTGTGCGAGGTGCGGGGTGAGCACGTCGAACAACTCGGACGAGTCGTGGTTGCCGGGGATCGCCACGACGCGCGCACCGGTGTCGGCGAGGCGAACGAGAGTCTCCAGCACCAACCTCAGCGACTGGAACGGAGGCAGTCCCCGGTCGAACAGATCACCGGCGACGACAACGAGATCGACGCTCTGGTCGGTCGCGATGGCGACGACCTCGTCGAGCACCGCCTCGGTCTCGCGCGACCGGTCGATCCGGCCCAATTTCTTGCCGACGTGCCAGTCCCCGGTGTGAAGGATGCGCATGCTGTTTCCTCAGAGGCCTTCGAATGGGTCCGAGGTGGGCGCTTCCTCCTCGGGCCGCGTCGCCCACGGTGGGTAGGGGAACTCGAGCACCACCGGAGCGGGGATCGACGGCTGCGACAACACCATCGTTCCCGGCTTGAGCAACCGGGCCCTCGATCTAGTCGACGGCAGCATCCACCCGTACTCGGCCCGGTCGACCTCGGCGGCGTCGAGCCGTCCCGACACCTTGAGGCTCGCGTTCGTCAGGACGTCGGGGTGGATCCGCGACGCGCTCTGTTGCGCACCGATCAGAAGGATCCCGAGCGAGCGGCCGCGCTGCGCGATGTCGACGAGCGTGTCGCGGATCGGGGACCAGCCCTCGCGCGGTGCGTACTTGTTGAGCTCGTCGAGCACGATCACCGAGAGCGGGAAGCGACCCTTGCCCTCCTTCTCGTCGTGCACCTCTTTGATGAGCGCCCCGACGACGAAACGCTGCGCGGCATCGTGCAGCTTGTGGATGTCGACGACCGTTACTGCTTCGCGCGCGCGATCGATCTTGCGAGACTCGCCGGCGCGGATGAGACGCCCGAGCCGGGGTGCCGCCCCGTAGAGACGGCGCATGAACGCGCCGATCGTCCCCGGTTGCACGCGTCCGGTCCACTTGAAGTCGGGCTCGGCGTCCTCCGGCTCGAGGAACTCGATCAGTGCCTCGATCAGGTCGTAGAGGTTGCGGACGACCTTCTCGCTCTTGTACGGCTTGACCGGTTGGACCCCGTCGTCGTCCGCCGATGCCGGATCGCGCAGCACCACCGCACCGGGCTCGCCCTGGACGTCGCGCGCGAAGCGCTGCAGTTGCATCGCGACCCGCTCGGCGACGAAGGTCAGTTGGTTGCGCAGGTCGTTCGACTCGACGAAGACGAACTGCAGCAGCCCTTCGTCGATGAACTCGCGTGGCGTCCACCTGAACGCGTCGATCCCTCCGGAACGGGCAGAGGAATCGGCGATGCCCTCACTGCCCTCGTGCTCCATCGCGGGGGCCCAGAACGACACCGACTGGAACGGCGTGGCCTCCATGCCGAGGCGCTCCCACCGTTGGGCATCTTCCGGTTCGAAGTCCTTGTTCGGCTTGTCGAGGAACATGAGGTCCTCGCCCTTCACGTTGAAGACCAGAACGCGGAGGTTCCGAGCGCTCTGCCCCAGGATCTCGGGGTGGGACGTCAGACAGCGTAGGAAGAACAACGCGTACGAGGTCTTGGTCGCGACACCGGAGACGCCCGAGATGCTCATGTGGGCACCCTTGGTCCCGTCGAAGAAGTCGATGTCGGCCCACACCGGTTCGCCGTCGCGGGTCGTTCCAACCGGTAGCGCCCGATCGCGGCCTCCCTGGCGCATCTCGTCGACGTAGAGCGCCTTCTCGCGTTCGCCTTCGACGGCGCGGAAGACGGGCTCGCCGGCGTCGGGAGCGATCCATGTCTCCGGAAGGACACGGATCACGTGGATCGTCGCGGTGCGCGACTTCTCGGCGGGGAACGTCCCCTCGACCGCTACCCGGAACGTGTCGGACTCGAAGACCGTGCCCTCGTAACGCGACGACGTCTCGACGACGATGCCGTACGTGTCGACCTCGCCGACCTTCGGCACCTGCGTCTTCACGACGACCAGGTCGTCCAGTTGCAGGTATTCGCCTTCGTGCAAGACGACCTTGAACTCCTGCGTCGAGGTCGCCTCCGACCCGAGAACCAGTCCTACCGGCGCGATCTCTTCGTCGATCACATCGTCCCCCTAGGCCATCCGCCGCGCGGCGTCTTTGATCATGCGGTTAACGAGAACCCGATCCCCGAGCAGGTGCCGCATCTTCTTCTCGAGTCCCGCGACCGGGACCAGATTCTGCGGAGCGCGGGGGTCCCAATGGGGGAGCGACGCGAAGCGCGGCAGCAACGTGGCCGACGCGTCGGCAAGCTCGACCGCGGTCTTCTGCGACACGGCAGCGGGCACCTCGCACCGGACGAGCCCGTGCCACGAATGTTGTGTCTCGTCGAGCGCGCACAGGCGCAGGTACCACGAGTAACGAGGCCGCGGTTCGCCGAACGCGAACAGCGGTGTCCTTTCGCCGCAGCCGAGCGTGCCCAGGATCGCCTCCTCGTCGGGGCCGAGATAGCGCCGGTTGTGGGACTTGATATATGCGATGACGCGGGCCGGGCCGGGACGCATCTTCGCGAGCGGCCCGTCGAGGAACACGAGGTGGCCGTCGGTCGCGATCTCGGCGGCGAGGTCGGCCTCGTTCGTGCGCATCCGGTCGTGGATCGCGTCGGCGAGCTGCTCGAGGTCGCGTGCCGGATGCGGCATGGCTTCGAACTCGAGGCCGGGGCCGGCGGGGAGATCGAGGCTCTTGCCCTCGCCCATGGCGAGGTAGCGGGTGATGCGGCACTCGGTGATCTGGGCCCGGCGAGGCGTGTACCAGGTGCCGTTGCTCGGCGCGATCGGCTCGCACGTTACGGCGCCGACGCCGACCGAACCGGCCACGCCGGGGATGGGGGCCGAGCCCCCGTCCATCAGGAACAGGCGCGCGTCCATCCGCCGGGTCCCGTCCACGAACGCGATCGGAGCCTCGGCGAGCCCGTCGAGCGGGGCCGGGGCCACCGGTTCCCACGCCCGGTCCTCGCACGAGACGTCGATCGCCTCGACGGTCGCCTCCTGGGGGCCGAGCTCGAGCTCGCCCCCGTAGTCCGGCCCCCACGACTCCACCGAAATGCGCACGGCTCCACCCTAAGAACGGGGTGTGACAGAAAGAAGGACCTGACCCCGGACCGCGAAAGAAATCCCCCGTTCTTTCTAAACAGGCCTACATCTCCTGTAGGCAGATTCGAAAAGAACGGGCCAGCGCCTGGAAGAAAAAGGGGCTCAGCCGGAACGCCGGGGCCCAAGTACCTCGGCGGCGAGGAACTTCGGGACGACCACCCGCCATGCCTCGAGCACTATCACCTCGAGCTCGTCCCGACCGATCTCGCTCAGCCGAACCACGACCCAGTTGTAGCGGAGGTCCGATTTCTTCGGCATCAGGAACTTGTGGGGTTCCGCCGCGATCAGTGACTCCCGCTCTTCCTTGGGAAACGCGAAGCCCATCATCGACTCGGCCCGAGCGAACGCGAGATAGACGAGACATCCGACCCGGAACTTCACACGGTCGCGAACCAGAACCTCGTAGCTCCTCGGGAGACCCTTCGCGACGGCCCGGACGTCATCGATGGTCACCATGCCTTCATCTTGGCTTGTCGAGAGAGATACCGACTGCCGGAAGGGACTTTTCAGCTGAAACCCGGCCCCCTAGTAACCTGGCCTCATGAACTCGAAGCTCTTCGACTCCCGCGTTCAGCGCTTGCGGGACGCCCAACTGATAGCGATCTTCCGGACGCAGAAACCGGAGCATGCGGTCGAGGGCATCGCCGCGGCGGTGAGGGGCGGCTTCGAGGCGGTCGAGATCACGATGAACACCCCCGGCGCCACCGACGCCCTGGCGGATATCGCCGGACGGGTCGATGCGATCATCGGCGCGGGCACGATCACTGCCCCGGAACAGGTCAAGGAGGCCTACGACGCCGGTGCC
>DASSMG010000162.1:0-24494 GCA_035688995.1 Actinomycetota bacterium | reverse complement strand
CCTCCGACGTAGTCACCCACGGCGGAGCCGAGCACGCTCTTGCCGTTGTCGGACACCACTCCGACCACCCAGAGCTTGCCGGTCTTCTCGTTGGCGGCGAGGTGCGCCGGGAAGAACGGCTGGCCGGTGGGGTTGCCTTGCCACTGCAGGATCGTCCCGCCGTCCCACGACATGCCTCCGTCGGTCGAGCGGTACACCGCGGTGTGGGAAACGTGGTTCACGTAGAGGTACAGGGCGTCCTTGCTGTAGGTGAGCCACGGCCGGTCGTCGAATCCCGGAACGGTTCCTGCCGTCGGCGAAGTGAAGTCCCAGGTCTTGCCGTTGTCGGACCACCGCGTGGTCAGAAGGCCCGGAACGTAGGTGTCGACGAACCAGACGTGCCCGTCGTGATCGACGGCGAGATCGCCCTCGGCCCCGATGCCCCACTCGCGGGCGTGGCCGGGCGTCTCCATCTCCTTGAACGTCTTGCCGTTGTCGGTCGAGTACCAGACCGGTGCGGCGGGACCGACGCAGCAGGTTCCGGCGATGTAGATCGTGCCCTTGTCGTCGATCTGAAGGGACGGCTCGCCGGACCACTCGTGGTCGGACTGCTGCTTCCCGGACCGGGCCGTGTAGACGGTCGACTCGCCCGTCCGGAGCGGCGAGAACGACGTCAGGCTGACCGGCTTGCCGAACTTGTAGGGGCCCCTGGGCGGGTCCACCGGGTAGCTCGCCGGCGGGGTTGCCCCGGCGCTACCGGAGACGAACGCACCGATCAGAGTGGCTATAAGGACCGCAGCGATGCCGGATCGCAGAGCGCGCATCGACTCCCCCTCCTCGTCCAAGGTTTCCTAGCTGGGAGATTCGCCCCTTTCGTGGCGATTCCCTGCCCCCGGTACCCTCCGCGGATGATCGTCGATCGCCGCCGTGCCGCCCGCCCCCACCTGGTCCGCGCCTGCGTCGGCCTGGTCGTGCTGGCCGTGGGGATCTTCGTCGCCACGAAGATCGGGCACTTCGAGGTCGGGCGGATCGGCAAGGGCGCGAACCGCCACCCCGAGAACGCCTTCACCGTCGACGATCTGATCGCGCTGATCGGCGTGGTGATCACGATCGTCGGGGGCATCGTCGCGGTGCGCTCGTTCGGCACCGCGGTCCACGCCGCCGCCGCCGACCGACTCGAGGGTCGCAAGCGAGGAACGCCGATCTCCTTCTTGATCAACTTCCTCGGCTACCTCGTGTTGATCATCGTCGTGCTGAGCGAACTCGACATCCCCCTGGACAAGTTGCTGCTCGGCGGAGCACTCACGGGTGTCGTCATCGGTATCGCCGCGCAGCAGACGTTGGGCAACTTCTTCGCCGGGATCGTGCTGCTGCTCGTGCGGCCCTTCGCCGTCGGCGAGACCATCTATCTCAAGGGAACGCTCGGTGAATACGAGGGGGTCGTCACCGACATGAGCCTCTTCTACGTGCACATGTCGACCGAACGCGGCCCGGTCATGCTCCCGAACGCCGGTGTGCTCGCATCTGCGGTCGGCCCCGGTGCTCGCGCCGAGAAACAGGCGCAACGCGAGGAGAACGCCGAGACGAAAGAACTCGAGCGCTGATCCCCGACCGCGCTAGAGACCACCGAACCTTCGCTCGCGCGACGCGTAATCGCGCAAGGCCCCGAACAAACCGCCGCGCTTGAAGTCGGGCCACAACGTCTCGGTGAAATAGAGCTCGGCGTAGGCCGACTGCCACAGCAGGAAGTTCGAGACCCGCATCTCGCCCGACGTTCGGATCATCAGATCTACGTCGGGAACATCGGGGGCATAGAGGTTGTCCGGGATCGAGCCCGCTGCTGCGGCATCTTCCAACTCGGCCCGGCCCCCGTAGTTGAAACACACGAGGAGATCCATCCGTTCGTTGTGGCCGGTCTTCTCCTCGGCCGCGTCGAACTCGGCGAGAACGTCGTCCGGCACTCCTTGCCGGCGGCCGATGCGCCGGATGCGAACGCCCCGCTCGTTCATGTCGTCACGCCGTTGGCGCAGAAGGCGGCGGTTGAAGTTCATGAGGAAGTCGACCTCGTCGACCGGACGGGTCCAGTTCTCGGTCGAGAACGCATAGGCGCTGAGGTAGCGGATGCCGGCCTCGAGGGCCCCCTCGACGACGTCGAAGAGCGCCCGCTCGCCGGCCTCGTGTCCCTCGCTGCGTTTGAGGCCCCGTTCCTCGGCCCAGCGCCCGTTGCCGTCCATGATCAGGGCAACGTGAGCGGGGGTGCGCTCGGGAGGGACTCCGTCGATGGCCACGAGGAGATGTTCTCAGGTTCGCGTGCCTGACAAGGGTCAGGCAACTGCCTGACAAGAGTCAGGCACCGACTCGATCAGTAACCACTCGGGCCAAGAACGACGACTTTTCTCGCGCCGATCCCGTCCCGCGGTGGCGGGGGCCAAGGGCCGGCCCGTGAGGGCTAGGCGGTCGCCAGTAGTTGCAGGCTCTTGAGCGGGCGCTCCAGGTGGTACTCGGTGTAGCGGCGCAGGACATGGGTGATCTCGGTCGCTGCATCGTGGTCGGCCGGGCCCCCGAGATCCGAGCGCAACCAGCGCGCCAGCTGCGCGATCCGATCCGCTCCGAGTCGCATCGCGTCGCGGTCGTCGCGCCAACATGCTTCGCAGACCGCGCCGCCGAGACCGGCGCTGAACCCCATCAGGGGGCCCGACGAGCCGCATCCGGCACACGACGTGAGTTGCGGGTGATAGCCCGACAGCGACAGGAGCTTGACGAGGAACGCCGGAACGATCGAGTCGCCGGGCGCTCCCGACAACGCTTCGAGACCTTCGACGAGTAACGAGTAGACCGAGAGGGCTCGCTCGCGGTCGGGGGTGATCTTCTCGACGACCTCCACCAGCGCGGCGGCCGCGGTCAGGCTTCGGTAATCGGTGCGGACCCGGTCGAACGACGACACGATGTCGGCACCGGTGATCGTGTCGAGATTGCGGCCCTTGTAGATGAGGAGCTCGACCCGGGTGAACGGCTCCAGACGCGCGCCCCAGCGGCTCTTGGTCTTGCGAACCCCCTTGGCGACGGCACGGACCTTGCCGTTACCTCTCGTGAAGATGGTGACGATGCGGTCTGCCTCGCCGAGCTTCATCGTCTTAAGGACAACGCCTTCGTCCTTGTAGAGCCCCGGCATGAGGTCTCTCAGGTTATGTCGGGGGACCTCGCTACCCGTGGATTAACGGGCCTTCAGCGCTTGACCGTCACGAAGTTGTCGTACTCGTTGAACCCGTTCTCAAGAACATCGGGGCAACTCTGGTTGACCCAGTGCTGGGCGAAGAGAAGGGACCGGGCGGGGCCGGCCTCGGCGCTCTTCGGAACGATCAGCTTGAGCTTGGCCTGGCCGTTCGTGTCGGTGACCCCGGACGCCCAGAAGTAGGTCTTCTTGCCCGCGTAGATCGAGATGCCGACGTTGACGTCCGAGGCCGGGACCGAAGCGGGGGGGTCGATCTGCTGGCCCTGGTCGAGGGGGTCCTCGTGGGCGGGCCGGGTCGCAGTCAGGGTCGCGAAGAAAGTCTGGCCGGGGCGGACGGTCTTGGCGGACGAAGTGGCCTCGATGTAGATGTCACGCAGGACGAGCACCGAATCCTTGTTGCGGCACGGGGCCGTCACTGCAGCCGAAGCGACCGCCGGGGGCAGAACCCCAAGCAGGAAGACGAGCGCCCCCAGGGGGGCGAGCAGACGGCGGGCCATAGCTAGGAGATTCGGCGGACCGGGGTGGAGTCCTGCGGGGGCCGAGGAGACCGGGGTCGCAGACAGAGGGCGGGAAAGTAAGGGCGAGGCCCTCAGGCGATCCCGATGCGGAGGTTGCGGATCTTGCTGTGGCCCTCTTCCTCGACCAGATCGAAGGTCACGCGCTGGCCCGGCCGGAGGAACCGGAACATCCCCGACTTGAGCGCCTCGGCGTCGACGTCGTAGGTCGTGCTGCCGTCGTCCGACACGAGCACGCCGGAGTTCGTCAGTGAATCGAAGCTCTTTACGGTGGCTTGAGGCATCGCTCTCGTTACTCGGGACGGGGCCACAGCGGCCCACGGACGGCCCAGAACAATAGCGCCCCGAACCCGGCCAGGATCGCGAGATCCACCACCTGCCCTCCCGAGATCGTCCCTTCGAGCCCCGGCTTCAGCGCCTGGACCGCGTAGGTCGACGGGAGCACGGCTCGCACCGGCCCCAGCCACCCCGGCAACTTGCCCGCCGGGATGATGCCGAGGAACAGGACGGCCATCATCGCCAGGTTGGAGTACATCCCCGCGAGTTGTTCGTCGGGCGCGGCGAGACCGACGGCGACTCCGACGCCGGCGAGGGCGAAGGAACCGAGAGCCCACACCGGGACCGCGGCCCACAATGCGGCGAACGACAGGTTGAAAAGCAGCGCGCCGAGGACCGTCACGATGATCGTTCCGGGCAGCGAGAAGATCGCGAACGAGACGAGCACCGAAGCGATGACCATCCAGCGCCTGACGGGAAGGCTCGAATAGAACTCGAGGCCCCCGTTCTCCTTGAGCGACGCGATCCGCTGGGCGAGCATGACCACCGCGGTCATCGCGATCGCAAGCACGACGCTCCCGGCGACGATCTGTTCGCCGAAGCGATCGACCTGCTTCGGATCCATAACCGCGCGCAGCAGCACGGCGATGCCCAACGGCATCGCGGAGGAGACGATGACGTAAGGCCGCCACGCCGTGCGGACCCGCGCGAGCTGCATGCGCAACAGGATCCCCAGCCGGTCTCGATGGCTGCTGGCGCGGCTGCTCATCGCTGCTCCTCGAGATAGTGGCCGCTGAGCTCGAGATAAGCGTCCTCGAGTGTCGGCGTGACGAGCCGGACGTCCTCGAGCGCGTCCGCGGGGAACGACGTCGTGATCTTCTCGAGCATGGCGATGGCCTCGTCGGCGGGGACCCACGCACTCACGCGCCGGCCGTCGGTCTTGGCTCCGTTGGCGAACACACCGGCGATCTCGGCCGGAGTGGTCGAGCTGCCCTCGGCGACCGCGACCTCGAGCCTCGTGCGGTGTGCGAGGTGGGCTTTGAGTTCCGAGGGGGTGCCCGCGGCGACGATGCGCCCCCCGCTCATGATCGCGACCCGATCGAGAGCCTTCTCGGCTTCGGCGACATCGTGGGTGACCAGAACGACGGCGGTTCCCTCGCGCGCCCGCCTCGAGATCAACGACCACACGCGCCGTCGGAGAGAGGGATCGACGTCGGTCGTCGGTTCGTCGAGGATGACGACCGGCAAACGCCCCGCCAGCGTCAGCGCGATCTGCGTCAGGCGCCTCTGACCCCCGGAGAGCTTCCTGATCGGCCGCGCCGCGATGCTCGTGAGCTCGAGGGTCTCTATCAACTCGTCGCGTTCGGCTACCGCCGTTGCCTTGCCACAGCCGCGCAGGATCGCGGTCCACGCAACCGCTTCCGCCACCTTGAGCTCGCCGAGCGACAGTGACCCCTGCGGTAGGTACGCGACCCGGCTGCCAACGGGGTGGCCCGGTCGCACCGCCTCTCCGAAGAGCGTGATCTCCCCCGCGGTCGGCCGCAGAAGGCCGACGAGTTGTCGGACGAGCGTCGTCTTGCCTGCGCCGTTCGGGCCGAGGAGCCCGAAGGCCTCACCCTGGTAGCACGAGAAGGTCAGACCGTCGTTCGCGAGGACATCAGGGTCCCGATATCGCTTGCGTAGATTGTGGACGTCGAACGCCGGCCGCTTATCCATCACCGAATCCCAGTCGCTGGAGCGCGTGCGAGCGCTGCTGCCAGTCTTTCTCGACCTTCACTCTGAGCTCGAGAAAGACCTTACGCCCGAACAGAAGCTCGATCTCCTGACGGGCTTCCGTCCCGACCGCTTTGAGCGTCTCGCCGCCGCGCCCGATCACGATCCCCTTCTGCGACTCTCGTTCGACGTAGATGTTGGCGCGGATCTCGAGCAACCCGTCGCCCCGCTCCTCGTAGTCCTCGGTGACGACGGCGATTGAATGCGGCAGTTCCTCGCGGGTCCTCTTCAGCAGTTTCTCCCGAACGAGCTCCGCCACGAAGACCGGCGGCGGTTGGTCGGTCCGCATCCCTGCCGGGTAGTACATCGGCCCCTCCGGCAAGCGGTCGACGACGAGCCGGGTCACGACGTCGACACCGTCGGTGGCTCGCGCCGAGACGGGAACGAACTCGTCGAAGTCTCCCAGGGCCGCGGCCGCGGTGAGCGCGACGGCGATGTCGTTCTTCGACATCAGGTCGATCTTGTTGACCACGCAGATCGTGGGAAGCCCGGCGGGAAGGTCCCGGGTGACGTGCTCGTCACCGCGCCCTATGCCTGCTCGTCCGTCCACCACGAAGAGGACGACGTCGACGTCGCTCCACGCCGCTCGGACCACTTCGTTGAGGCGCGTACCCAACAGCGTTCGAGGTTTGTGGTAGCCGGGCGTGTCGACGAAGATCGCTTGCACTCCCGGTGCATCGAGCACCCCTCGGACCGCGCTCCGGGTCGTCTGCGGTTTGTCCGACGTGATCGAGACCTTCCCGCCGACCAGCGCATTGACGAGCGTCGACTTACCGACGTTGGGACGGCCGACGACGGCCACGAATCCCGAACGGAATGTGTCGGTCAAGTCCGCGACGCGTCTGGTTCGTCGTGCGGAACCTTGCGGATCACGACTTTCTGGATCCGGCGTCCCGCCACGCGTTCGGTGGTGAACTCGAGGGAGTCGAACTTGACCCGTTCACCCTGAGTGGGAACCCGCCCGGTCAGACCGAACACGAGCCCACCGACCGTGTCCCATTCCTCGTGCGGCAACTCGGCACCGAGTAGCTCGTTCACCTCGTCGATCGGCATCTTCGCGTCGACGCGGATCGTCAGGTCGTCGATCGGCTCGACGAGCGGCTCTTCCTGGTCGTATTCGTCCACGATCTCACCGACGATCTCTTCAATCAGGTCCTCGATCGTCACCAGCCCTGCGGTGCCGCCGTACTCGTCGACCACGATCGCCATGTGAACGCGCTCGTTCTGCATCTCGCGCAAGAGCTCGGCCACTTTCTTCTGCTCTGGCACGAACGCGGGGTGGCGCGCCAGGGACCGGACCTTGACGTCCGAGGTCGACTCGTGGATCCGCTTCAACGCATCTTTCGCGTAGAGAACGCCGACGATGTTGTCGTTGTCGCCCTCGTACAGGGGGATGCGCGAATAACCGGCCTCGACGATCGTCGCGAGAGCGTCGGCGAGTGAAGAACTGGCCGGGATCGTGACCATGTCGGGGCGAGGGACCATGACCTCGCGCACGACCGTGTCCCCGAACTCGAAGATCGAATGGATCAACTCGCGTTCTTCTTCTTCGATCTCCTCTTCGTCCTCGGCGACATCCACCATGTGGCGGATCTCGTCCTCGGTGACGAAGGGACCCTTGGGCATCCCGTGGCCGGGGAGGAGGATCATGGCTGCATTGGCGAGCAGGATGAGCACTTTGCCGAGCGGTTTCAACACGATGCCCAATATGCGGACCGGCCGCGCGATCAGCAGAGCTGCACTCTCGGTGCGCTGCACCGTGAACGTCTTCGGCGCCATCTCGGCGAACACGAAGATGATCACGGTCATGGCGACGGCCGCCACGGCCTCTCCGCCGGCGCCGAACCATCCGATGGCCAGTCCCGTAGCGATCGCGGTTCCCCCCACGTGCGCCAGCAGCGTTACGAACAGCACGACGTTCAGATAGGGGGCCGGGTCTTCCACGATCTGCACGAGGATCTCGCCGCGACGCCCATGCTCCTGTGCTAGGTGATGCGCCTTGGCTCGCCCGACCCGCGCGATCGAGGTCTCGGCGATGGCGCAGAAAGACGCCACCACCAGCGTCAGCACGATGACCACTATCCAGACGGCGTCGGTCACGAGTCCACTCGCTCGAAGCTGGCGAGGATGTCGCGCTGACGGCGTTCCATCTCCGAGCGATCCTGGGAGCCCTGGTGGTCGTAGCCGAGGAGATGAAGCGTTCCGTGCACTACCAACATGTCTAGCTCGCGCGTCAGTGGCTGTCCCGCTTTCTGTGCGTTCCGCTCCGCCACCGCAGGACACACGACGACATCGCCGAGGAGCACGGGCCCGTCGTCATCATCGGGGTCGCCTTCGAGCATCGGGAACGACAGAACGTCGGTCGCGTAGTCGTCTCCTGCGAAGTGGGAATTCAACCGGCGCATGTGCTCCGGCGTCACGAAGAGAACGGATAGCTCCGCTTCGTCGTCGACGTCCTCCGACTGAAGGGTGTGCGCCGCGAGCGTCGATAACCGATCGTGGTCGACGGGGATGTCCTGCTCGTTCGCAACGAACACGTCCACGATGGTTACTTCTTCTGTTCCTCCGCGTACACGCGGTACGCCTCGACGATGTCTTGGACGATCTTGTGACGAACCACGTCTCGAGCCCCGAGATGGGTGAAGGCAACGCCGCCGATCCCTTCGAGGATCTCCTCCACGACGACCAGGCCCGAACGCGCGCCCTGCGGCAGATCAACCTGGGTCACGTCTCCCGTGACCACGGCCTTCGAGCCGAAGCCCAAGCGCGTCAGGAACATCTTCATCTGCTCGGGCGTGGTGTTCTGCGCTTCGTCGAGGATGATGAAGGAGTCGTTCAGCGTGCGGCCGCGCATGAACCCCAGCGGTGCGATCTCGATCGTGCCGCGGTCGACGTAACGATGGAACGTCTCGGGCTCGAGCATCTCGTAGAGCGCGTCGTAGAGAGGCTTCAGGTACGGATCGATCTTGGCCGCGAGATCGCCGGGAAGGAAACCGAGTCGCTCCCCCGCCTCGACCGCAGGCCGGGTCAGCACGATCCGCGACACCTCTCCGGCGCGCAACGAACTGATCGCCATCGCCACCGCGAGATACGTCTTCCCGCTTCCCGCCGGCCCGATCCCGAACACGATCGTGTGCTCACGGATCGCATCGACGTAGGCCTTCTGGCCGGCGGTCTTGGGGCGGATCGGCTTGCCGGTGTAGGTGGTGACGAGCGTGTCGCTCAGGACCTGCGAGGGGCGGACGTCGTCGCGCGTCTTGATCAATTCGATCGAGTGCCCGACGGACTCACTGGTGAGCACGTGACCCTGGTCCAGCAACGCCAGCAGCTCCTCGAACAGCTTGGAGACGCGCTCGGCCTCCCGGGGCTCACCGGTGACGACGATCTCGTTGCCCCGGACGAGGATCTGGGTGTCGAAGGCAGCCTCGATCAGCTTTAGGAGCTCGTCCCTGGCTCCGACCAGCCTGACCATGTCGTGGTGCCCGGGTACGAGGATCTTGACCTGCGTTTTAGCAAGCATGAAGTGGCTGTCAGTTTACGGCGGGTCAGCCGGGAGGCCAGGACATCGAGCGGCCGCCGATCACGTGCAGGTGGAGGTGGTGGACGGTCTGGCCGGCGTCGGCCCCCACGTTGGTCACGACCCTGTAGCCCTCCGCTATACCGGCGTCGGAGGCAACCCGCGTCACCGTCTCGAACAGCTCACCTAGCAAACCGGCGTCTCCGCCGCCGAGCTCGTGAGCCGATACCACGTGACGCTTGGGGATGACCAAGACGTGTGAGGGCGCGACCGGATTGATGTCGCGGAACGCCACCGTCCCCTCCGTTTCCAGGACGATCTCGGAATCGATCTCGTGATTCGCGATCTTGCAGAACAGACAATCAGCCATCACGCCTCCTGAGAGTTTCGATCACGTGGCCGCCGCGCAGGCCGTCGGCCCTCACCTCGTTCGCTTGAACCGCCACCAGCTCCCCGAGATGTCCGCTGCCCTCGAACCACGCCCGGACGTAGTCGTCCGTTTGGCCCGAGCAAACGGAGACCCCGTCGATGACCCGCTCGTCCTCGACGAGTACCTCGACCGGCGCTTGGAGATGCGCGGCGAGGAACCGCTGCCGGATCTCGTTCCCCAGATCGATCAGTCGCTTCGACCGATCCCGTTTCACGTTTCCGTTCACGTCGTCGCGCCGCGCCGCCGCTGCCGTTCCATCGCGCGGCGAGTATCGGAACACGTGCAACTTCGAGAAGCCGACCCTCTCGACGACACGCAACGTATTGGAGAAAGCCTCTTCGGTTTCGCCCGGGAACCCGACGATCACGTCGGTAGCGAGCGCCACGTCCGGCAATGCTCGCTTCGTCCTGTCGATCGCGTCGAGATAGGTGTCGATGTCGTAAGGACGGTGCATCGCTTCGAGCACAGCCGGGTCACCGGATTGCAGAGGCACGTGGAGATAACGGCACATGCGCGGCTCGTTGGCCATGAACCCCAGCACTTCGTCGGTCAGGTGCCGCGACAGGATCGACGAGAGACGCAGCCGCCACAGGCCCTCGATGTCGAGCAAGCGTTCGAACAAGCGCACCAGCGACGACTCGTCGCCCCCGCTGTCGTACGTGTACTTGCCGAGGTGGACGCCGGTGAGGATCAGCTCGCGCGCACCGGCCTCCACGCGCGCGCGGGCCTCGGCGAGGATCGACTCCTCGTCGAGCGACCTCAACGGACCCCGGGTCGTGGGGATGATGCAGAAGGTGCACCACTCGTCACACCCGGTCTGCACCTTGAGGTTCGCCCGAACGCGCGCCGGAGTGACGGCCGGCTTGCGCGGCATCGACACTTGGAGGAGGGGCATCGTCGGGGCCGCCCCGGCAAGTGCCGACACGAAACGTTCCTTCTCGTCGTTACCGACGATGACGTCGACGCCGTCGATCGCTTCGATCTCGTCCCGGTCGGACACCGCGTAGCAGCCGGCGACGACGATCTTGGCGTCGGGGTGAGCGCGCACCGCTCGACGGATCGCCATCCGCGATGCCTTCGTGGCTTCCTTCGTAACCGTGCAGGTGTTGATCACGACGACGTCGGGGGACTCTCCGGGATCGGCCGGCGTCATGCCATGACCGAGGAGCTCCTCGGTCATCACATCGGACTCCGCCTGGTTCAGGCGACAACCCAAGGTCGTGAAGGCGACGGTCGGCATCGGAGCGACGTTAGCCCAGGACGCCGTAGTGATACAGCAGCGCGGCGGCGGTGACTACGGGTGCCACCTCGGTCCGAAGGATCGTCGGACCGAGCGAGACCAGTTGCGCGCCGGCGTCGGCGAGACCCTCGGCCTCGGTGCGCGACAGCCCGCCCTCGGGTCCGACGACGAGAGCGACCCGTTCGGCCGTCCCGGAAAGAGCGGCCCTCAGCGGAACCGATGCCTCCTCCCACAGGACCACCGCGAAATCCTCGCGGGCGATCCGTCGGACGAGCTCGGTCCACGACACGCCGGCACTCGCCTCCAGCACGTAGGGATTGCGCGACTGCGTCGCCGCGGAACGAGCGATCGTGTGCCACCGTTCGGTCGAACGCACGACCTTCTCGGCCGACCATCTCGCGACCGTTCGCTCCGATTCGAAGAACGTGACTTCGGCGGCCCCCAGCTCCGCGAGTCGTTCCACGATCTCGTCGGCCTTGTGCCCTTTGGGAGCGCCCTGGTACACCGCGATCGCGGGCTTGGGTCTGCGGTGCTCGCGCCGCTCGAGGACCTCGACCACCAGGGTCTCGCCATCGAGTCGCGTCGCGGCAGCGCGGGCAACCGTGCCGGCACCGTCCGTGACCGTCACTATGTCGGGCGGTCGGATCCGCAACGATCGCAACGCATGACGAGATTCATCGAGCGGGAGTTCGATGACGTCACCACTCCACGATGCCGGGGGTGCGTAGAACCACGGTGCCGTCGCCATCTAGCGGGTGCTATCCCTGATGGAACGCTTCCTTGATCCTGTCGAAGAAACCGCGCTCGCCTGCTTCTTCGCCTCGCGCCCGTGCGAACTCCTGCAGTAGACGGACCTGTTCGTCGTCGAGTTCGGTCGGAGTTTCGACCTTGAGTAGTCCCACGAGCGTTCCTCGGCCACGACCGCTGAGACGCGACATCCCCTTCCCGCGCAGTCGAACCACTTCTCCCGACTGCGTCCCGGGCCGGATCTCCACGGTTTCCGTCCCGATCAACGTCGGGATCTGAACCTCGCCGCCGAGTGCGGCGATCGTCATCGGGACCGGGACCTCGCAGGCAAGATCGTCACCCGCGCGCCTGAACGTTTCGTGCGGAGCGATCGAGATCGCCACGTAAAGGTCTCCGGCACGACCGCCGCGAACACCCGCCTCCCCGCGACCGGAGACGCGCAGTTGGGCACCGTCGTCGACCCCTGCCGGGATCTCCACGGTGAGCGTCTCTGTTACCTCGACCCGGCCGCGGCCGTGGCATCGGGGGCATGGCGATGCGACCTCCCGCCCGCTTCCTCCACAGGTGGAGCAGGTCGAGGCCGTCATCACGTTGCCGAACACGGTCTGACGCACGTGTCGCTGCTCTCCCGTGCCTCCGCAGGCCGTGCACGTCGTGGGATAGGTGCCCGGAGCGGCACCGGACCCCTCACAGTCGGCACAGGTCACGAGGGTCGTCACCTCGACGTCCCTCTCGACCCCGGCATCGGCTTCCTCGAGGGTGAGTTCGAGTTCCGCAAGGATGTCGGCACCCCGGGCCGGACCCGTCCTCGAGCGCGCCGAGAAACCGCCGCCGAAGAATGACGAGAACAGGTCCGAGATCCCGCCGAAGTCGGAGAACCCTGCCGCTCCGGTCCGTTCGTCACCGAAGGTGTCGTAACGCCGGCGCTTGTCCGGATCCGACAACGTCTCGTACGCGCGGGTCACCTCTTTGAAGCGTTCCTCTGCGGTGGGATCGTCGTTCGTGTCGGGATGCAGCTCGCGCGCGAGGCGCCGGTACGCGCGCTTTATCTCGTCCGGGGTCGCGTTACGTCCGACCCCGAGGGTCTCGTAGTGATCCGCCATCAGCCGTCGACGCCGCCGAGCATCCGCCCCAGATGCGACGCGACTTCGTGAACCGCAGCGATCGTCCGCCGGTAGTCCATCCGCGTCGGTCCGACGACGCCCAGGGACCCCATTGGCGATCCCTCTCCTCCGTAGGGGGCCGCGACGATCGCGCAGGACTGCATCTCTTCGATGGCGTTCTCGGCACCGATCCTGACGGCGACCCTCTCGAGCGACAGCGCGTCGGCCACCACCTCGAGCAGGAGGCGACGATGCTCCAGAGCCTCGATCACCTGCCGAACCGTCTCGAGGTCGGAGAACTTGTGCTCGTCGACGATGTTCGAAGTCCCCTCGAGGAACACGCGATCACCGTGGTCCTTGAGCAGTTCTTCGGCAAGCGTCGACGCTACGGCGGCAACCAGTTCGCGAAGCTCGAGCGGCAACCGTTGAAGCTCCTCGACCATCAATCGAGGTATCTGCTCTAACGCCTTGCCGACCAACGAACGGTTGAGCATGGCGGCGGCTTCGCCGACCTGTACGTCGTCGAGCCCCGAGGGGACGCGCACGACGTGGTTCTCTACGCGCCCGGTCTCGGTGACGACCACGACCATTGCGCGGTCGCCTCCCAGAAGGACGAGCTCGATGTGACGAACGGTGCTGCGATCGAGGGCCGGGGCGAACACCAGCGCGGCGTGGTCGGTGAGCGTCGACAGCAACGACGCGGTCTGACGAAGCGCATCCTCGAGTTCCCATCGTGGCTCCCCGAAGAAGCGCTCCACCTTCTGGGACTCGCTTTGCGGAAGGCGCCCGTCGCCCGACCAGCGGTCGACGAAATACCTGTAGCCCGAGTCGGTGGGGATGCGTCCCGCCGAGGTGTGCGGCTGGTAGATCAACCCCGCGTCTTCGAGTGCGGCGAGCTCGTTGCGGACGGTGGCCGGAGACACCCCGAGGCGGTAGCGTTCCACGAGTGTCTTGGAGCCGACCGGCTCGCCCGAGGTGACGTAGTGGGACACGAGCGCTCTGAGGATGCGAGCGCGGCGCTCTCCGAGTTCGGGGTTCGTGGCCATGCCGGAATGGTACCGCCGGGAGCCGGTTTTTAGCACTCCCGGTGCCGGAGTGCTAACCGATCGTGCCGGCCAGGAGAACGTCGTGGTCGCGGCTCGAACAGACCGGGCAGGAAGGCAGCAGACCCGTCACCGCCTCCTCACCACAGGACGGACAGCGCCCGTGGAGGTCGATCAGGGTGCGGCCGTCGAACGCCTCCCCGTCCACCGCCAGGATCGTTCCCGAGCCGGGCTCGACGTGGAGCACGTGGTCGTTGGAACAGCGGTACTCGTCGGCGTTCTCGAACGAGCCCCACCGAGCGGTGAAGGTCAGGCCGCAGTCGCGACAGATCAGATTCCCCAGGTAAGCCACGGACCAAGCATGGCACGACGGCGGCGATCACCGACACGCCCGGCGAACGAATGAGGGGCTCGCAGCGCCTAATCGGATGTGGAGTGCGACCATGGTTCCAACGCGACCTGAAACCGGGTGGAGGTCCGGTTGGACGAGCCCGACCCTGCGATCGTCGCTGCCGCGCGCGGCGGTGATCTCGCGGCCTTCGAAGAGCTCGTGCGGCGCTACCAGGCCGACGTCTGGAGATTCACCTTTCACCTCCTGCACGATCCCTCGCTGGCCGACGACGCGACCCAGGATGCGTTCGTACGAACCTTCCGCCACATCCGACGTTTCAAGGGCACGTCCAAGTTCTCGACGTGGCTGTTCTCGATCGCTCGCAACGCAGCCATCGACGAGCTCCGTCGCGCGCACCGGCGCGATCGCATCGAGAAGAAGATTGCAGGCGAGAGACCGGCCGGGCCCAGTGGATCCGAAACGTCCGAAGCGTCCGACGTGCGCGAGGCGATCGCGGCGTTGCCGGAGGAACTCCGGGAGGTGATCGTGATGGTCGATCTCCTGGGGTTCGCCTATCGCGATGCCGGAGCCGCATGCGGCATCCCGGAAGGAACCGTCAAGAGTCGGGTCCACCGGGCACGACGAGAGTTGCTGCAGCTGATGCAGACCGACCCGGAGGCCGCCGATGAGCTCTGAGTCCCTCCACGACCACGAGGGGATCTCCGCATATCTCGACGGGGAGCTGTCCCCCGACGATGCCGCGCGCATCGAAGCCCATCTCACCGAGTGCGCGCCGTGTCGGGAGTACCGCGACGGATTGAGCGCGGTCAAACGCAGCGTCACCCTTCAACCGGCCCGTCCGATCCACGACCGCACCGAGCAGATCATGATGCGCGTTCGCGACGAGCACGTGGCCGCCCGCCGGGAGTGGCGCATCCGCCGGCAGATAGGCGTTGCGGCAGCATTCGTGACCCTCGTCGTGCTGGCTGCGGCCGCGATCCCCCGGTCGGACGGGAGCCCCGGAACCGCGCTCGCCGACGAGATGAGCAGAGACATCCGCAGGGCGGCCGCGTCGCTCAGCGCCTATCACGCGACCTACGCCATCACCGAGCGAGGCTGGCACCCTCTCGTTCCTCTCAGGAGGTTCACGGCCGATCTCTGGTTCCGGGCCCCCGAGGATCTCCGTCTTCGCATCGAGGATCAGACCGACTACCCAACGGGATCGTGGCCGACGAACGATGTCGATCTCGTCGCCGATGCCTCGACCTGGTCGGTCGCCGAAACGACGGCATGCCCCACGCGCGCTCTGCCCGACTGCGGGATCGACCCGCACCGCGAGCGCAGAACGGTCGAGCATCGTCAACCGTTCGACGGTGCCACGTTGCTGCCGACCGACATCATCCTTCCGCTGGAGAGCGTTGCCGGAGCCGACGGTCTGCGCGTCCTGGGGTCGCAACGGGTGGCCGGTCGGACCGCCGATCACGTCGTTCTCCCGTTCTGGCAAGCGAAACCTCTCGTCGATTCGATCGAAGTGGCCGGAGCCTGGCGCGGCTTCCCGCCGGAAGCCCGCGTCGACCTGTGGCTGGCCACCGACTCGTGGTTCCCTCTTCGCTTCACGGTGACCGCTCCGACGTCCCCGCAGCCCTCGCTGGTCGTTGCGGTGACGCAACTCGACGAACCCTCCGACATCGCCGACCGTCTCTTCCGGGCGCCCGATGAAGGTCTCGTGACGGACGGACGATTCGTGGCCGACGACCACCCGGACGCTCCGCAGATCGCCGGCCTCCCGCTCTACCGTCACGGACGCGTGGGAAAGAGCCGGATCACGGCCTATGCGACCGGCATGTCGTGGGTGAAGGTGACGCGCGCGGCCCCGGCCCGCCCGACGCTCGACGTGTTGAGCGAGGACGCGATCCAACTGAGCGGGGGCGTGGGCTACTACCGGCCGCTGTCGGACGTGCTTAGACGGCGGATAGACATCTTCTCGCCGCGCGAGCACCTTTCCATCGAGACGAATCTCCCGAAGGACGCACTCGTGGACATAGCAAGCGACGAAGGCGCCGAGGGGCGGACCTACTCGAAGGTCCACGTCGCCGGTGGCACGGTTAGTCGCGTCGACCCCGGTGAGGTCGATGGCATCGCGGGAGCCGTGGAACCGACCTACCTACCGACGGGATACCGCGCCGCCGCCGCGCTCGTCACCGACACGCGTTCGACGCAGAGTGCCGCGCTGTACTTCAGGCGGACCGAAGCGGGTGCCGACGGTGACGAGATCCGCGTGACGTCGAGCACGACGACACACCGTCTGCCGCCGTCGTCCGACGATCTCGTCGCGGTTCGAACCACATCTTTGAGGGCGCGCTGGTCGCCCGCTCGCAGCGAGCTCGAGTGGATCGACGACGGCGTCTACCGAGCGGTTTCGGTTCCGGCGTTCGACCTCGATACCGCGATCCGGATCGCCGAGAGCATCTCCTCGTGACTCCCGTCGTCGGCCGCGTGGCCGCGGGGGTCGCCGGGGTCGTGGTTGCGGGCGTCGTCGTTCTCGGCACGAGCGATGCCGTAGCCCCCGAGACCGTGAGCCCCGAGAGATCCGTTGCGAGCCCCTCGGGCACGACCGAGCGTCATGCACGGCGATCTCCTTTGATGCTCGCGTGGTCGCCGACCGGATCGGGGGGCCTCGCACCCTCGGTCGGGCGCGATCTCCGCCGATCGGGGCGCGTGCGGGCGCTCACCTGGGTGTATTCGAGCCTGGACTGGCTCGCGCCCGACCGGGATTCCGCGATGGAGATCCCGATCGAGGTGGCTGCGGTGGATCCCCGGACCTACGCGAACTTCGTCGCTCCGGCCGAGGCCCCCGCAGTACTCGCGCTCGGACCCCACGAGGCCCTGCTGGCGGAGGACGAGGCGAAGCTTCGGGGCGACGCCGACACTCTTCATCTCCGGGGAGGCGACTACCGCATCGTGGGAACGATCAGCGATGTCGGAACGGGTGGATACGAAGCACTCGTCGCGGCCCCGGCTCCCGACACCTGGACCATCGTCGATCGGGCCTTGTTGATCGAGTTGGCGCATCGAAGCGACCGTCGCCGCGTCTCGGCGTCGATCCGATCCCAGCTGGCCCCGGGCCAGATGCTCCGGCTCCGCGCTAAAGGCGAGACCCCGTATCTCCGCTACGGGGACGCGGTCCTGCCGCAGCTCATCGTGAAGAAGAACTTCGGTGAGTTCGGAGCCGTCCCGCATCCCGACGGGACGATCTCGATCGAGCGTCGCTGGATCGCACGCAACATCGTCGACGCACACGTTCCGCTGCTGGGCCGCGTGACGTGCCACCGTGCCGTCATCCCACAGTTGCGGATGGCGATGCGCGAGCTGAAGACGTCCGGTGTCGGATACCTCGTCCATCGAAGCGAATTCGGAGGTTGCTTCGGCGCCCGTTTCATAAACGGCCGGGCCGGAACCCGGCTGTCGCATCACGCGTGGGGGATCGCCGTCGACCTCAACGTCGCCGAGAACCCGTTCGGAGCGCGGCCGACGCAGGAAGAACGAGTAGTGCGAGTGATGGAGGACCACGGATTCACGTGGGGCGGTCGCTGGATCGTCCCCGACGGGATGCACTTCGAATGGGTCAGGTTCCCGTAACCAACCCCAACGCACGGTCCACTGCTTCGATCGGGTCGGCGGCCACCACGATCGCATTGCTCGGTTCTCCGGACTTCGCAAGCTCCCATGTCTCGAGACCGACCACGGGTTTCCCGATGCGCAGAGCGAATCCGATCTCCGACAAAGTTCCGAACTCACCCCCGACGGCGATGACGACATCGGCCGCGCGCACGATCAACATGTTGCGCATCTCGCCCATCCCGGTGGGAAGGGCGTGGTCGATGTGATCGTTGGCGCGACTCCGGTCTTCATCCGGCAGGAACGCGATCGTCGTCCCGCCGCCCTCCTTCGCTCCGCGGCAGGCGGCCTCCATCACCCCACCCAGCCCGCCGCAAACGAGGACGGCGCCGCGACGGGCGATCTCACGGCCGATCGCCAACGCGTCGTCCCACGACTTCTGGGCGAAGGCGGAACCGCCCACGACCCCGACGTACAACTTCTCGCCCACGGCCTACAGGAGACGCGCGGCGACTTCGTTGCCGACCAGGGTTGCGGCCGGCGTCAGGCGGATGCGGCCATCCGCCAGGTCGAGGAGCCCGAGTCCTTCGAGTTCGTCGAGGCGCGCGCGACGTTGCTCGAGGCACCCGTCACCGAAGCGGTTAGCGAAGTCTTCGACCGGAACGCCGGATGCCAACCTCAGACCCAGCACCAGGGCCTCCGCGGCGCGGGCCTCGGGGTCGAGAGATTCGTCGCCGGCCACCGTCGAGGCCCCCGCCGTCACCGCGTCGATGTAGTCCCGCGGCAGCCGTGTCGTCCACCACCGATGCCCGTCGATGTGCGAATGAGCGCCCGCACCGAAGCCGACGTAGTTCCCGGCCGACCAGTACAGGACGTTGTGATCGGAGGCCCGACCGGGCCGCGACCAGTTCGAGACCTCGTAACGGTGATAACCCTGCTCCGCGAGCTCGCGCTGCGCCACTTCGAAGCGAGCTGCCTGGGTGTCGGGGTCGACATCGGGAACCCGGCCGGTTGCGACCAACGTGTGCAACGGGGTTCCCTCCTCGACGGTCAACGCATAAGCCGAGACGTGATCGGGACACGCCGCCGATACCGTCGCAAGCGACTGTCGCCAGTCCTCCGCCGTCTCCCACGGCGAGCCGTAGATCAGGTCGAGGTTGACTTCGCCGATGCCGGCAGCGCGCGCGGCGTCGATCGCGTCGAGAGGCGCCCGCGGGTCGTGGGTTCGACCGAGAGCCTTCAGCACGTGCGGGACTGCAGACTGCATGCCCACCGACACCCGGTTGACGCCCGCAGCGACCAGCCCTTCGAAGCGGGGACGATCGACGGTCTCGGGATTCGCTTCGACTGTCACCTCCGCGCCCGGCGCGATGCCGAAGACCTCATCGACGGCATCGAGCACGCGTCCCAGATCGCGGGGCGCCAGGAGCGTGGGCGTGCCTCCCCCGATGAAGACCGAAGTTGCCGGTCGCCGGACTCCGTCCCAGGATCGGATCTCGGCGACCAGCGCGTCGACATAGGGACCGTGCAGCGCATCGAGACCCTCGTAGGTGTTGAAGTCGCAGTAATTGCAGCGATGACGGCAGAAGGGGATGTGCACGTAAACCCCGAACCCCGGGTCGGCGAGCCACTCCCCCGTCTTCCGCCCGCGGGCGACCACCACGCTCACGTTGTGGTGACTTCCTGATCGACGCGGAGCGCCTCGATGAAGGCAGATTGCGGGACCTCGACGGACCCGATCTGTTTCATGCGCTTCTTGCCTTCCTTCTGCTTCTCGAGAAGCTTGCGCTTACGGGTGATGTCGCCGCCGTAGCACTTGGCGATGACGTCCTTCCGCTTCGCCTTAACGGTCTCGCGAGCGATGACCCGAGAACCGATCGCGGCCTGGATCGGAACGTCGAAGAGTTGCCTCGGGATCAGTTTCCGAAGTCGCTCGGTCATCGTCTTGCCGTATCCGTAAGCCTTGTCGCGATGGACGATCGTCGAGAACGCATCGACCGGTTGTTGGTTCAAGAGGACGTCGACCTTCACCAGATTCGAGGGGTGTAGTCCCACGGGTTCGTAGTCGAGGCTGGCGTAACCCTTGGTCCGCGACTTCAACTGATCGAAGAAGTCGAAGATGATCTCGCCGAGGGGCATGTGGTAGCGGATCTCGACACGCTCGGTCGAGAGGTAGTGCATCTCCTTGAGTTCCCCGCGCCGGTCCTGGCACAGTTGCATGACCGTCCCGACGAACTCCGTCGGCGTCACGATCATGACCGAGACGTAGGGCTCGTAGATCGCCTCGATCTTTCCGGGGTCGGGCAGATCCGTGGGATTCCGGACCTCGATCTTCGAGGAGCCCATCAGCTGGACCTCGTAGCCAACTGAGGGTGCCGTTGCGATGAGCGACAGATCGAACTCGCGCTCGAGTCGCTCTCGAACGATCTCCATGTGGAGGAGGCCCAGGAAACCGCACCGGAATCCGAAGCCGAGCGCGGTCGACGACTCGGGCTCGTAAACGAGAGCGGCATCGTTCAGCTTCAGTTTCTCGAGGGCGTCGCGCAACAGCGGGAAGTCGTCGCCGTCGATCGGGTAGATGCCGGCGAAGACCATCGGTTTCGGCTCCCGATAGCCGGGCAGCGGCTCGGTCGCGGGTTTGTCGCCTGCCGTGACGGTGTCTCCGACCTTCGCGAGGGATACGTTCTTGATCCCGGCGATCAGGTAGCCGACCTCGCCGGCCTCGAGAGCGTCGACCGAGATCTGCTCCGGCGCCATGATCCCGATCTCGTCCGCCTCGGCGTCCGTCTCTGCCGCCATGAAGTGGATGCGTTGACGCGCTTTGACGCGGCCATCGACGACCCGGATGTACGCGATGACACCGCGGTACGCGTCGTAGATGGAGTCGAACACCAGTGCCCGCAGCGGCGCGGACTCGTCACCCTTCGGCGGAGGGATCCGGGCAACGATCGCTTCGAGCAATTCGGGGACGCCCTCCCCGGTCTTCGCCGAGATGCGGAACACGTCGGAGGGGTCGCACCCGATCAGAGACGCGATCTCCTCCGCGTAGCGATCCGGCTGGGCCGCGGGAAGGTCGATCTTGTTGAGGACCGGGATGATCTCGAGGCCGGCATCCACCGCGAGGTAGAGGTTCGTCAGCGTCTGGGCCTCGATACCCTGCGCCGCGTCGACCAGGAGAAGCACGCCGTCGCAGGCGGCTAGGGAGCGGGACACCTCGTAGCCGAAATCGACGTGCCCCGGCGTGTCGATCAGATTGATCTCGTAGTCGAGACCGTCGGCCGCCCGATAGGTCATCCGCACCGCGGCGGCCTTGATCGTTATGCCGCGCTCCCTCTCGAGGTCCATCTTGTCGAGGTACTGCTCGCGCATGTCCCGTTCCGAGACCGTCCCGGTCAGCTGGAGCAATCGGTCGGAGAGGGTGCTCTTCCCGTGGTCGATGTGAGCGATCACGGCGATGGCCCGCTGGTGCTGTTGATCCAAGCTGTTCTCTCTCCCTCAACCTTGCTCATCGGCTTCGATCGCCTGTGGCTACGGTAGCAAGCGGGTTTGCTATCCTTGTCCGCCACTCCCGAAACTCGACAGCATTGGAACGCGCATGGCCAACATCAAGTCCCAGATCAAGCGGAATCGACAGAACGAGATCCGCCGCGCCCGCAACAAGGGCACCCGCTCGGCGTTGAAGACGCGCATCAAGCGTTTCCTCGACACCGTCGAATCAGGCGACAAAGAAGCGAGCGCAGAGGCCTACCGAGGGGTCACGAAGGCCCTCGACCAGGCCGCCGCCAAAGGTGTGATCCACAAGAACACCGCAGCGAACAAGAAGTCGCGCCTCGCGAAGCGCCTGGGCTAGAGAAGCGCTCCCTGCCCGGCGCTCACGCCGGTCACGATCTGCACTACCGCTCTCTCCAGCGCGACCTCCGGTGACGGGAACTCGCCCTTCATGTCGATGTCCGTGATCGCGAGGATCTGAAGCGCGGCGGCGAGCTCTTCCTCCCGGTACGACCGTGCTTGTTTCTGCATGCGCTCGGCGCGCCAATCCGGCATACCCAGCAACGACGCAACCGCTCGCGTTCCGTGATCCACGTGCCGCCTGATCCTGAGCAATCGCCGCACGTGCCCGGTCAACGACCCGAAGAGCACGAGTGGCTCCTCGCCCTGGTCGAGCAAACGTCGCAGGGCCGTCATCGCGGGTTGTAGACGACGCTCCCCCACGGCGTCGGTGAAGGCGAAGATCCGTTCGTCCGCCTGTCGCGGGAACAACCGATTCACGTCGGCCGCCGTAGCGCGCGCGGAGTCACCGAGCGCGGACCGCAATTGTTCGAGGGCCCCCTCGAGGTCGCGCAGCTCCGTTCCGACCGAATCGATGAGTGCCCATGCACCGCGGTCGTCGAGCGTGAACTTCTGCTCCCGCGCCCGTTCGCGGACCCACGTCGCGAGGCGCCGACCCTTCGGGGCCTCCAGCGTGACGACCGTGCCGCTCTTCTTCACCACCGCATCGAGCTTCGAACGTCCGTTGGCGATCAGGACGAGCACCGAGGACGCCGCCGGCTCTTCGATGTAACGCGTCAATGCCTCGATGTGGTCTTTCTTGAGATCCTGCGCGTCGCGCACGACAACGAGACGTCGTCCTCCGAGGAGCGAGGGCGTTTGCAGCGCGCCGAGCAATTCGGCGATCTCGACGTCGCTGCCGTAATCGGCCTCGGCGAGAGGATCGGCCCCGGACTCCGTGCGCACGCGCTCGAGCGCTTCGTCTGCGAGGAACGACTCGCCACTCAGCAGGTAGACGGCGTCGCTCACGATTCGCGCAACCCCATCCGGTAGATCGAGCGTCCGTCCTCCACGAGCGAAACGTTTTCCGCGCCCTCCTCGAGCAACTCGGCCCAGGTCGCCGTCATCCACGCCTCGGCATCGGCTTTGGAGGAGAACTCGTCACTGGTCCGCAGGTCGTTGCCCGCGGCGTCGTGAAGCACCCAGGTCCAGCTCATACCGAGACCGTATCCCCGGTCGCGGCGAGCGCGCTTCGAATCATCCCGACCACGACGAAGACGGCCAGGCCGGCCCCCACCGGCCACGGGACCGGGACCATCGCCCACGGCAGTGACCCGGCCACCCGAGCCACACCGAGGATCCACTCCGAGAACGGTGCTGCGCCGACCGCAACGACTCGAGCGGCGGATGGAGCGATCTGTGCGAGCAGCGCGCTGAGGAGCCCGAGGACGGTCGCGGGAGCCACCGCAGGGGCCGCGATGACGTTCGCGACGAGGCCGACGAGTGAAAGCTCACCGAACGTGACGATGAGGATCGGTGCGACTGCCGCTTGCGCCGCGGCCGTGACGGCAACCGGCAGGGCGACGGGACCCGGCAAACGCGACAGGCGCGCGATGCCGGGAGCCCACAACACGATCCCCAGCGTGGCGGCCACCGACAGCAGGAAACCCACCGAGTACACGAGCGGGGGCCGCATCGCGAACAGGATCAAGGTCGCCAGCGCGACGAGGTTCACGGGGTTGGTCCGCCGCCCGATCGCGAGCGCTAGGAGCCCCAGGGCGCCCATCACGGCAGCCCGAAGCACCGACGCATCGGGTCCGACGACCGCTACGAACGCCCCGAGCGCCGCGCCACAAAGTAGGACGCGAAGGCGCGCGGCAAGTCCCCTGATGACGGTCGCAACGGCCGCCAGCACGATGGCGACGTTCTCGCCGGAAACGGCGACGAGGTGGGTCAACCCGGCCCGACGCAGCGACTCGAGATCGGCGGCGGGCAGATCCGAGACGTCTCCGATCGTCAGTCCGCGAAGGAGTGCACCGGCCGCGGGAGGCGCGGCCTCCGTCGCGCGAGCGAACCCACGCCGGAGACCCCATGTCACTCGCCAGAGCGGTGAGACCGGGGGCGAGACCGTGAGATCCCCGACGAGGCGCGCCGAGGCCCCGAAGCGCTCGCGCGCTCGGTCGAACGTCGATGCGTCCAGCGGGATGAGGGTGCCCGTCCCTTCGACGACGGCGCCGAGGTCCACGTCCTCGTCGTCCAAGACGACCACCCCCTCCGAGGTGATCGCGTCACCGCACACCGCACTCTGGATCTGCACGAACGATCCCAATCCGCTCGACTCGATCACGGTCCCCTCGAGCCGGCAGCGCGGTACCGAGCGCGCCAGCGACACCAGGTTCGGATCGGGCGCGAATCGTGACGCGGACAGCGCCCCGACCCCGGAACAAAGGACAACGAGTGCCAGCAGAGAGACGTGCCGCGGCGATCGCAAGATCACTCCCGCTCCCCCAACCAGCACGAGCGGGAGTGCGGCGATACGAAGGATGTGCCAGCAAACGACCCCGGCGGCCGTGGCGCCGGCCGCAAGTACGACCCGGCCGAGAACGAGCCGGGGGTTCAGATCGTGACGTACGGCCGTATCGCCTCGAGCGTCGCCGGTCCGATGCCGGTCACCTCGAGAAGCTGATCGAAAGAGTCGAACCGTCCGAGTTCGGCGCGCTTCTGGAGGATCGCGGTCGCGGTGACCGGCCCCACCCCGGGGATGCTCTCCAAAGCCGTCTGGTCGGCGGTGTTGAGATCGACCGACGCCGGCGTCGAGGGTCCCAGGGCCGGCGACACGCCCGAAGGTGCGTGTCCGGCGACGGGTACGTCGATCTTCGTTCCGTCGAGCACGACCTCGGCGAGGTTGATGAGGTCGAGATC
>DASSMG010000161.1:0-6263 GCA_035688995.1 Actinomycetota bacterium | reverse complement strand
TGGCGAAACCGACGTCGATCTCGTCCTCCGAGAAGGGACGCCATCCATCGTCGACCAGGTCGTCGACATCCTTGTAGGACATCTTCCTGAAGGCGTCTTCCGGTCGGGGCACGGCCTCTCCGTGGCGATCGGGCATCATGTACACGGTCGGGATGACCTGGCCCGACGGGTCGGTGAATACGAAGCAACGAGGCTGGGACACCCGGCCGTCGAACCTCCGCTCGACCCGCAGGTACTTGCGGTTGGCCCACAGCACCGGGGTCCTGATCGCTGCGCTGAATCGACTGATCTTGTACATCACGTCTCCCTAGACGCGCTTCGAATAGCCCTCGCTAGGGACTATCGGAGGCGCTGAGGCCCCTCTTGAGCCTCGTTTTGGGCCCCTGATCGGGGAAGTCCCGGGAGCCCGCCCCACGAAATCTTGACTATCGGCAATGAAGTGCGCCTTTCGAGGGTAATGGGGGTCTAGTGAGAGTTCTGAGTCGTCGGGTGGCTTCCGTCGTGGCCCTCGTGATGGCCGCATCCGTGTCGGCGGCGATCCTCAACGCTCCGATCGTGCGGGCCCTCCCCGGCCCCCTCATCATCGACCACCACCCGATGCCGGTGGGCGGACCGATGGTCCAACGCTCGGCCCACATCGCTCACTACTTCGGTCCCACCAGCCCCTACGCGGGCCCGACGAAGGACGCGCGCTGCGATGCCGGCTCGAGGCCGGAATCGGTACAGGGCAAGGTGCCGAAGGCCGACTACGACTCCGGACGCGCGGCGAAGGGGTATTTCTGCAACGCGCGACTCGTTTCGCACTACGGGCACACGGGCGGGTACCGGGTCGCCCGCTACGTGGACAAGCAGGGGCACGAATGCGCCTACTGGGATTCGACGCTCCTGTGGCCCCACAACTTGCCCGACCAGCGCACCGAGGGGCCCGGCGTCTACGTGATGAACATGAAGAACCCGGCGCACCCGATCCACACCGACACGTTGCGGACGCCCGCGATGCAATCACCACACGAGTCGCTGCGCATCAACGAGAAGCGCGGCCTGCTGGTGGCCGACATGGGTTACCCGACCTGGCATCCCGGATTCGTCGACGTCTACAGCGTCTCCGACGATTGCCTCCACCCCACGCTCGAGTCGTCCACTCCGATGGGGATCCTCGGTCACGAAGGAGGATTCTCGACCGACGGGATGACCTATTACGTCGCCTCGCTCTACGCGCACACGATCACGGCGGTCGACTTGTCGAACCCCAAAGCGCCGGTCCCGGTCTGGAGCAGCACCGACTACCAACCACACGGGGTCTCGGTCAGCAACGACGGCACCCGGCTTTACATCGCCGAGGCGGCGTTCAACGACGCCAACGACTTCAGCGGGCTGACGATCCTCGACGTGAGCGAGATACAGAAGCGCGTGCCCAACCCGTCGGTCCGCATCGTCAGTCGCTTGACGTGGCCCCAGCTCAGCACCCCGCAGAACGCGACGCCGTTCGTATCCGACGGACACGACTACCTGCTCGAGACGGACGAGTTCGGTTCGGGCAAGCACATCGGCGCGGCACGGATCATCGACATCGAGAACGAGAAGAAACCGTTCGTCGTCTCGAACATGCGTCTGGCGGTGAACGGGGGCGGTCAGACCGCGGACCCCGGAGACGACCAACCGTTCCAGGGTTACCAGGGCCATTACTGCTCGCTGCCGAGCCGGATCGATCCGGCCATCGTTGCGTGCAGCTTCATCATGTCGGGGCTCCGGGTCTTCGACATCAGCGACCCACATCACCCTGTAGAGGTCGCCTACTTCAACAAGCCGTTGATGCCCGGCACCAAGAGCACGTATCCGCAGAAGGCCGGCGCGTTCGCTATGTCGGCTCCGGCCTACGACGAGGCGACGCACGACATCTGGTACACGGACGGCAACAGCGGCTTCTACGTCGTGAGGCTCACGGACGGCTCCGGCGTGAGCAGGTTCGCCCCGCGCATCCTGAATCCCGGGAACTGACCTCTCGACCGCGCTGCGGTCACCGTGCTCTCTCGTAGGTTCGCGGCATGAGCGACGCCGGCGCGCCCGAAGAGATCCTGGCGCGGATCGAGCAACTGTTGCGCGACCGCGAGCCCGTCTTGGTCGCGATCGACGGTCGCGGGGGAGCCGGCAAGACGCACCTTGCGGACCGCCTTGCTGCCGCCTTCGGGGGATGGGTCGTGCACATCGACGATTTCGGGCGTCCGGGCTACCCGTATGACGAATGGGACTGGGATCGGCTTCGCGACGACGTCATCCGGCCCCTGCGCGACGGACGCGTTGCCCGCTATCAGCGCTACGACTGGCGCGACGACCGTCTCGCCGAATGGCACGAGGTCGCCCCCGCCGGTGTCGTGATCGTGGAAGGGGTGTCCTCGACGCGGGAACGCTTGGGTCACCCGTGGGACGTAACCGTGTGGGTCGAGGCTCCCCGTGAGCTACGCCTGGACCGTGGCGTGGCACGTGACGGCGAGGCGATGCGAGCTACATGGGTGGAGGAGTGGATGCCGCAAGAGGATCGTTACGTCGAGCGGGAGCATCCTCGGGACCGCGCCGACTTCGTTGTTCGGGGTTACTGAACCGATCAGCGGAGCTTCGGGGGCAACTCGAAGTTCGTCTGTGCCTTCTTCACGAACGACTTCGACAGTTGGGCGGTCGCGTCGTGGCGGAACTCCTTGAGCCTTGCCGTCGCGTAGCCGGGCAGGAAGTGGGTTCGGTTCCCACCGAGGAACGGGAGCCTGATCCGAGCCGCCGACACCGTCACTGTCGAGCCCGTAGCCACGTGGATGAACTCGTCGTCGTTCGCACCGGAGATGAGAACCCCGATCCGGTGGCCTTCGGCCACGTACCAGTCCTGGCCGTACATCGTGAGCTTCACGTTGCGCTCGCCGGTGCCGCGGAGCAGCGAGACGCCGCGAGAGATCATCGTGACGGAGCCATTCGGTGCGATGTCGTAGACGTTCGCCGCGAGGTTCGAGTCGGGAAGACCGTCGACCGTCGCGGTCAGCTCCGGAGTGCCCGAGAACCATGCCGCGTGATCGAGTGGCCGCGAGATGCTCCAGATGCCCTGGTCCTCGGTCGGCGTCTCACCGCTACCGGAGCCGGTGTCGGCGTAATCCCCGTTGCGCAAACGGGTCTCGTAGAAGCGCATGTCGGGGGCCGGCCACGACGGCTCGGCGCGCCACCTGCCGAGGTTGTCCTGAACTTCGACGCCGGGGTCGGTGACTTTCGGGCGGATGCCTTTCAGGTGCTGGTCCAAGAAGCGCATGACTTCGTCGATGAACCCGGGGTGCCCGACCGCGAGGGGCCCTTCTTCTCCGGATGCATCGCAGGCGCCCTGGCTCTCCCACGCACGGCAGTGATCGAACTGGCCGAACCACGCCCGGTTCTCGGTGCCGGCGAGTGAGTTGAAATATTCGAAAGCACCATCGGGCTTCGTGTTGGTCTCGAGGAAACCCTGGGTCAAGAACAGCGGCGTCTTCTTGCCTTTGGCGGTCGGCAGGAGGTTGCGCTCGGCCCAG
This sequence comes from Actinomycetota bacterium, assembly GCA_035688995.1. Classification (GTDB taxonomy): domain Bacteria; phylum Actinomycetota; class CADDZG01; order CADDZG01; family WHSQ01; genus DASSMG01. The sequence continues at coordinate 2,724 of DASSMG010000161.1, read as the reverse complement.
TAGATGCCGTCCTCGCTGTCGTCGCCGCTCTGTCCCGCGACGTTCACGGGATAGCACCACGCCTGCGGAGCCCCGTTCGCCTGATACTCCGGCGGATCGGTCGGACGCCCGGGCATCGCGTCGACGAGCGTGAACGACTCGCCGTAGGGCCACGTGCCACTCCTTCTCACGCCGTTCATCCAGATGTAGCGGTAGCCGGAGTAGACGGGTTCGAGTGCAACGACCGCGGCGAGACCCTTCGGTTGCTGCGCGATCCCCATGAGTCCCGTCCACGCGTCGTAGGACTTCCCGAACAGCGCGACCTTTCCGGTCGACCACGGCTGTTTCGCCGCCCACTCGACGGCGTCCTTGACCGCGGCTTGCTCGCGCGCGCCACCCCAGTCGTTGCAACCGCCGGAGCCACCGTCGCCGGGAAGGTCGACCGTCACGTAGGTGTAGCCGCGCTGGAGCGCGTGGCTGAGATCGAGGAAGTCGTAGAAGCGGGGGTTCGGACCGGTGCCACCGAAGTCGGTCGGAACGGTCGACCCGCTGTGGTTCATGTACGGGCTGACGGTGAGGATGACGGGCGTCGGGACCTTCAGGCCGAGTCCCTTCGGCCGCAGCACATCGGCGTGCAGTTGGTTGATGCCGTCCGACGACGGGAAATAGAACTCGTAGTGCGTGGCGTCCTTGCGGGGTTCGGCCACGGCCGGCGCGGCGAAGACGGCGCCGAGGGCAAGCAACAGCAACACCACGAGCCCGGCGAGTCTGCGGGAGTTCCGGGAGGCCGGCATGGCTTGATGGTTCGCCCGCCGTGTGGTGATTCCTGTGGGGCGCCCGGCCGGGCGACTGCTAGCTTGAGGACGTGCCCCGCCCGGTCCATCGCCCGTCGGCGATCTCGCCCCTCGAGCGGGCCCGGCGAGTGTTGTTTTGGGCCCTGATGATGATGGCGGCTTGCAGCGGGCCGGGCCGGTCCGCACCCCTCGTCGAAGCCTCGTCGTCGGCGCGGGTGGCACCGGGTCCCACGTATTCGAACGGAGCTCCCTGCGACCCGGTGCGCGATCCCCGGCTTCCCGCCGGGATCGGCTGCGTCACGAGCGTGGCCTCGGGCGACCGGCGGCTGTTCGTCTACGCGTCCATCGACGACGCCGGCAACCCGAAGTCGTGGCATCTCCGCTTGATCGAGGGCGATCGCCAAGAGGACCGGGCGCTTCCCGGAGGAACGGTCGCGTCCTACCCCCGAGCGGTGGCCGTGACCGACGTCGACGATGACGGCTCACCCGATTGGTGGGTCAAGGTCCGCGACTACGCGAGCCACGGAGCTCCGTGGGGTGGTCTCTTCCTGTACGTGGAACGCGGGGGGACGATCGCGCCGCTTCGCTACCAAGGCGCTCCTCTGGTGATCGACTTCGGAGGAATCACGCGGCTTGGGGAAGGCGCGGCATGCCGCGACGGCGACCTGGTCCTGCTCAGGGCAGAAGCCAAGGATCGTCGCAACCTCCGGTGGGCCACTTCCGAACGCAGGTTCGCGATCGAGGGGCGCTCCGCCCGTCTGGTCGATCGAACGCAGTCGACGCTGGTGATCGAGGACTACAACGATCCCGACCTCGATCCTTACTACGAGGTCACTTGCGACGGCGTCTCGTTCAGCGTGTTCGCGCCGCCGCCCGATTAACGGGCGTCCGGTTAGAGCGTGGTGCGGAAGTGAACGACGCCGTCGGAGACGCTGAAGGACGATCGTCCGACCCGTAGCCCGTCCGGGTAGATGTTGAAGTCGACGCCTTGCATCAAGGCACCGCCCCGCGTCGTCGAGGTAGTGACGCCGTCGACCATTCCGTCGATCGAGGCGCGCCGCTGCATCATCGCCATGACCTGCACTCCGACGTCGGTTCCTGCGTGTTGATGGACGTAGGGAGTGGCAGCGTCTTCGAGACCGTGCCACGTGACGGAGTTCGTAACGTCGCCATCGGAGATCTGCAACGTTGCCGAGGACAAGGCGGGATCGACCACGAAGTCTCCGGGGCCGAGCTGAGTGAGGTGTGCATCGCCCCGGCATCGCCACATCACGTGATCGTTGTGAACCATCTTCTTGCAGACGGCGCGTCCGATCGTGCCAACGGTCGGCCAGTCGTTGGGGTACCCGTTCGACCCGAAGGCGAAGTAGACGACCCGCGTTCCGTCTTCGGTTGCGGTCCAGGCTGCCAACGCGCTTTGGCTCGCGCTGGGGCTCACCGAAGGCATTGCGTGCGCCGCGATGGGAAGGATCGACAAACCGATGGTTGCCGCTACCAGGATCGCCCCAAGCCTTTTCATTGGTCCCCCTTAGCCGTCCGCTACTTGAAGATTCGACTCATCGAGAACGTTCCCTGGTTCACGGCGACGACAAAGACGCGGGCGCGACTTACGGTGTAGCCATGACCGTGGCTGCCGCGATCGTGATCCTGGGCGGTTTCGCGGTCGCGTTCATCGCTCTCTTGGGCCGGTCCGGGAAGCTCCCACGGAACCGCTTCGCCGGCATCCGAACGCCGAGCACGTTGAGGAGCGACGCCGCGTGGGACGTCGCCCACCGGGTCAGCTGGGCTTACACCCTCGTTTCCGGCGTGGGCATGGTCATCCTCGGTGTCGTCCTGTCCTTGAAGCCGCGCTCCGACGTCGCCCTCGGCGTCCTGCTCTTGTCCCTCGTACCGATCCTGATCGGGGCGGCTAAGGGCGATCGGGCGGCGCGGGCCATCGTCGACCCCCAGG